>DMLD01000044.1 GCA_003453515.1 Lachnospiraceae bacterium | reverse complement strand
TAGAAAAAAAGTGCGGAAACTCAAGCCTTTTTTTGACTTGCATTAGTTTGGCTGCTGTGGTATCATAAACCTATGTTGTGTACATGGGTGCACACAGCACATCCATAAAAACAGGAGGTATAAGAAATGAGAAAGAACTGGAAGAAGACAACGGCTGCTCTTCTGACACTTGCACTTGCTGTGTCCGGGATACCGGCAGTCGGAGACGGAAACAGCGCCCGTGCGGCAGCTAAGTCAGATATCGCGGTAAAGACCGTGGCAGATGATAATACTTCGGCGCCTGTGGCGACAGATTCGCCGATAGAGGTAGCAGCAACAGCTATGCCTACGGCTGAGGCAACAGCAGCTCCGATGAGTGCTAAGGAAAGACTTGCGGACATTATTGTAAGTTCAAACATCGATAATGAGAACAAGCTCTTTCACGATTTCTACATTCAGGAGAAGAATCTTGAGGAACAGGATGTCCAGCTTGAAGCTTATGCAGTTAATATGCTTGCAAGTACCAATGCAAAGGTCAAGATTTCACTTTGTGATGTAGACAATGATGATTATGCTGAGCTTTTTGCACTTTATCCAAACAAAAAGGTTGAATTCTATGTGTTTGATCACATGATGTCAGGCACTCGTATGGATGAGGTCAAGCCGCTTCTGACGCTCAAGAATGTAAAAGAAGTAAAGAAGGGTAAGGCTAAGTCAACCTTCACAGTTAAGCAGGTGAAGGGCAAGAAGACGACATTTACAACCTATAAGTATACTTATCCAAAGGTTAAGAAGTCCACTACATATACCAAGAAGGGTAAGGTATACAAGAAGGGCTCCAAGAAGATCAAGAAAAAAGCTTACAACAAGTATGTTAAGTCATATAAGAAGCTGAAGAAGGCATCGTTTAGGGCGCCGGATAAAAGCGTTTCCATTTATAAAAATGAAAACTATCTGATCGTAAATGATGACGAATGCATCAGAGAAACGACTGTCGTTGATGAGAACTACAGTGATGTGGTTTATGAGACATTGGTCATCAAAAATGATAAAGATGATGCCACGAATCCCTACAAAGCATTTAAGTATAAGGGGATGGGAGAAAAAGAATTTGACGAGACGCGTTATGTGTTTGGTAGGGATGTAGAGTTTGACTGGGAACTCCTTCGAACCAACAGCATGGATCCGCGTGATTTTGTAGATATTCTCGGTGCCTTTGTTGTTACACAGGAAAGCTACAATGTAAGCTTTTCGGGTGATGAAAATACAGGTGAGGGAGTATACGATTTGAGTGTTATTGAACCTGATGGAGCAGAGTCAGATATGTATTATCAGATAACCGTGGGATATAAGGACGGTGTTCTGGTTCCTGAAAGGGTTGCTACGATCGACTCGGTCGGTGTCACAAGCGATATTTATGAGTTTAATTACGGTGTAGAGTACGATGGTCAGAGATATGATCCGCTTGCACTCTATAAGTACTATGCAAATGCTGAGTATGTGGAGGATATGGGTAAGACCGTGCGTACTCTCAAGGCAGATATAGAGGGTACCGTGAAGGAATTCAAGACAGTAAACGATGTGAGATTTGAGCTGTTTACATCCGGCAAGTACCTTGTTCCGGTTGGTGACAAACAGATTGATGTCATGGAAATATACGAGGGCGGAGAGGACTACGCCTCTGTTGACAGCGTGCTGAATCCTGATTCGAGTGATGAGGGCTATCCTGATGCATCGGCAACGGTTATCTGGAAGCCGTCTCCTGCTGCTACAGGCGCCTGAGAGTCCGGAAGGATAACATAATAAAATAAAAGATACGCCCCCGGGTAATGCCTTGGAGCGTATCTTTTTTACAAAACGGGAGAATCCTTATGCTTGAAAAACTGTTTAAACTCAGCGAAAATAAGACGGATGTTCGCACGGAGGTATATGCCGGGCTGACGACCTTTATAGTGGCATCGTATATCATAGCGGTCAACCCCGCTATCCTGTCAGAGGCAGGGCTTGATTATACGGCGGTGCTTCTGGCTACATGCTTCACAGCTTTTATAGGGACTATGTGTGTGGCTTTTTTTTCAAATCTTCCGTTCGTCATCGCGTCCGGGATGGGGATGAACGCCTTTTTTACGTATACGGTCTGTCAGGATATGGGATATGATCCGAGGGTCGCTCTCTTTGCGGTATTTATAGAGGGTATACTGTTTTTGGGAGTTGCCGCGACAAGACTTAGAAGTATTATGCTTGACGGGATACCCGAGTCCTTCAAAAATGCGATCTCTGCGGGAGTTGGACTTTTTATTACCTTTATAGGACTTCAAAACGCAGGGCTTGTGGTCGACGGCAGCAAGCTTGTTTCCGTGGTGAGCTTTAACAAGGATTTCAAACACTCGGGGATATGCGCGGTGCTGGCACTGCTCGGGCTTATTGTAACCATAGTTTTGTATATCAGGGGTGTCAGGGCATCGTTTATACTCGGGATATTGAACACATGGATACTTGGGATGCTTTGTCAGCTCGTCGGGCTCTACATACCCGACCCTGCGGCAGGCTTTCCGTCGCTGTATCCGACTCTTGCGCTGACTGATTTTACCGCTATCGGTCACACCTTCGGTTCGTGCTTTGATATCGATATGTCGGGTATAAATGTAGCAGATTTTGTCGTGGTCGTCTTTTCGTTTTTGGTGGTTGGGCTTTTTGATACCATGGGAACCATCATAGGTATCTCCATGAGCGCGGTTGGACACAGGAAGGGTGAGAGGCTGCCCCGCAGCGGTCACGCGCTCATAGCCAACGGGATATCGACTGTATCCGGCTCGATCATGGGAGCATCACCGTCGTCCATCCTTGTTGAGTCTGCTGCCGGAGTAGGAGCGGGCGGCAGGACGGGGCTGACTGCCGTGGTAGCGGGCGTGCTGCTTTTGTTTGCATCGCTGTTTGCACCGATCCTCTCATCTATACCGTCCTTTGCCACGGCTCCGTCGCTGATCATGGTCGGATTTCTCATGTTTAAAAATATCTCGGGGATCGACCTTTCAAATGAGGGACTGGCTGAGGCAATACCGGCATTTTTATGTGTGATAACGATGCCGCTGTTCTACAGTATAGCAGACGGTATAGCCATCGGGCTTATCAGTTATGTGCTTATACACATATTTACCGGCAGCTTCCGTAAGGTCAAACCGGTGATGTATCTGATGACTGCGGTGTTTGTTTTAAAGTATATATTTTTGTAAAACCGGACGGAGCAACTACAATATAATTCTTTACAATTATACTTCTATTTGGTATAATGATGATGTTGGAGAACAATGATGATCGCGAAGTGATATAAATGGAGGTATGCAAATGATTATAAAAAATAAAGCAAAAACAATTATAGTAGCAGGTATGCTGTCACTCGCATTGACAGCACCTGTACTCACACCGGCGGCAAGCATCATTCCGGGTGCGCCGTCGATCACAAATATAGCACAGGCAAAGTCGCTCACCGTCAAAGAAGCAAAGAGCAAAATCAAAGAAAAGCTCAAAGCAAATG
>DMLD01000081.1 GCA_003453515.1 Lachnospiraceae bacterium | reverse complement strand
AGTGCGGATTTATCTGCGACTGCAAAACCAAAAGCTCTGCTTTTCTGAGTCTTATCTGCTCGTGTCTTACCTGTCTTAACAGCCTGTTGAAGTAATACGATATGATGATGACGAGCGCCGCAGTTATGATCATCATGACAACAGAGCCGGTAAATATCCCTCTGTTTATATCAAGCCGCTCATCTCTCTCCCTCTCGAGATCCTTTACCTCATAATATATATATTGATAGAACGCCTCCTGCAAAAGCGACGTCCCGACCTGGACATCGTTCTCCCAGATCTGCATGTTCTCATCGTACGCTACCTCTTCACTTCTTGCATTATCAAAAATGGATTTTATATAATTGTTCAGATTGTCGAGATACTTGTTCATCTGATCAAGACGCTCTCTGTTCTCTGCAGTATTGGTGAGCGTCATGAGATCGTCGACCACATCCCTTGCTTCCTTTATCATCGAGAGCAGAGGCGTCGTCGATTCACTTTTCTGCCCGATGATCAGAAGATAGGTCTCGTAGTCGATATCGTGCTTGAAATCCAGCGAGAAGCTGCTTGCCTTGACGACCGAGTCTATCATCGTTGAATACTCGGCGTTGGTCTGCCATAGATTGTAATAGATGATACTAAGCATGATTATGATAGGTACGAACGGGATCACATAGGATATCCTGATACGGTTGACCAGTGACAGCCTTTTTTTCTCATTCTTCAGGCTTTTGCTCATCAATTAATACCCTTACCTTCCCTGTACTGAGTCGGGGTCATCCCCTGTGTCTTTTTGAATATGGAAGAAAAATAATGCGGATCCTTGTACCCCACCTCGTAGCACACGTCCGAGGATCTCATGCCGGTCTCGCGCAAAAGCTTCTTTGCCTTTTCCATACGCAGATCGGTCAGATACTTGACAAACGACTTCCCGTATTCCTGATGAAAGACCGTGCTCAGATGATTTGCCGAAAAGTTGACATTATCCGCCACCTGGTTGAGAGAGAGCTCCTCATCCTTATAGTGCGCCTCCACATATCTGATCACTCCCTCGACCACCTCTGAGTGTCTGGTGTTTCTGACAAAGCCTCTGAGCTCACACGCGCTTTTCAGAAGGCCTCTTATACACTCTACCGTATCCTCATAGCTTGCGAGCACGGACATGTCCACCGCAAGCTCATCCGTCTTTTCCTTGGAAATGCCGATCTCGTTCAGATATCTGACCGTGGCAAAGTATATGTCCATCGTCAGGTATTGACGAAACATCTGCGATCTCATGCCGTCATCGGTTTCCTCGATGATCTCGTCTACAAGCCTGTCAGCCTCATCGGATGACCCCGATCTCAAAAATGAGAGCACCTTCTCCCTGTCAAACAGCCCCGGATCGACCTCGGATATCTCGGTTTCCTTGCGCTTGACTCTCAGCTTGTCGGCGATCACGTTCACCTTCGCCACCAGATCCTCACGGCTTATGGGCTTTAGCAGATACTCCGACACCCCGATCCTTATACACTCCTTGGCGTACTCAAACTCCTCATGTCCGCTGAGCACTACTATCTCTGTTCCGGGCAGCTCCTTTTTTATAAGAGAGGAAAGCTCGAGCCCGTCCATGAACGGCATTCTTATATCCGTGATAACTATATCCGGCTTAAGCTCGCTGATCTCCTTCCACGCAAGCTCTCCGTCTGCCGCGTCACCCACAAGCCTCAACCCGTAGGTCTCCCAGTCTATATTTTTGCGGATGCCCTCACGGATCACAAACTCATCCTCAACAAGATAGACACTTACCTCTTCCATATCCGCCCCTCCTGACTCTACATCAGTATCAGCTCTGCCAGATATACACTCGCACAAGCCACTACCGCCACCGGCATCAGTCCGAACCCACATACCGCCATCAATATGGCTACCGCAAGCCCGATCGCCGCGGAAGCCACGGACGATGTTGCATAGAATATCGCAGGCACCGTCATGGCAGTGAGTACCGCATAGGGTATATATGTCAAAAACGCCCTTATGTATCTGTTTTTTATCTTATTTTTCACGAGCACAAACGGAACGACCCTTATAAGATAGGTTGATCCCGCCATCAGTGCCAGGTATAAAAAAAATAACGAATGATCCATCCGTATGTCCTCCAAAACAAATCGGGAAGAATACCGGCATGAGCAGTATTCTCTTAATCGGCAGCTCCCGTATCACTGCTCTCCTCATCCGTCTCAGGCAAAGGCTTTACGATAGCCATGACCAGAGCAGCCACGATGGCGCATATGCTTACGGTTATACCGGACGGCACCCTGCTTAGTACCGGGACATAATAAAACAGACAGCTTAGCGCCATAGCTATAAACACCGTTCCTATGACAGGCAGTCCGCGCCTCATCTCCGGCACCACGATAGCGACAAACATCGCATATATCGCTATCCCCAGCGCACTCATCACCGAGAGCGGGAGCACATCTCCCAGTACGGCACCTATGAGCGTTCCAATCGTCCACCCGATATACGGGACTATACAAAGTCCGAAAAAATACGACCTTCTGACTACCGGTCTGGTGACCGCCACGGCAAATATCTCATCGGTTATCATAAAGCCCGCCAAAAATCGCCAAACGCCCTTAAACCTCTCGCTCAGCTTCTGCGTGAGGGATATCGACATGAACGAGTATCTGATATTGATGGTAAACTGGGATATCAAAAGCTCGATATAGCCTCCCGCCGTGCTCATCACCGTCATACCCGAGAGCTGCCCGGCAGAGGTCACATTCAGCATGGATATCAAAACCGCTTCCCACGGGTATAGTCCCGCCATGACCGAGAGTATCCCGAAGGTAAACGACACCGACAGATAGCCCAGTCCTATGGGTATCCCGTCTCTCAAGCCTTCTTTAAATCCGTATCTTGCTTCCATGATCACTTAAGCATCTCTTCCACGACCCTCTTCGAAGATTCGCCTGTCTCCCATCCGCAGAATTTCTCGTAAAACGCGTCGTACTTATCCTTGTATTTTTCCTCTATTGCTGCTATATTTCGGATCGAATCCACGATCTCATCCGTGGTAAACAGCATCGGTCCCGGGATCTCCTCCTTCATGTCAAAGTAAAAGCCCCTGAGCTCACCGGCGTATTTGTCCAGATCATAGGTGAAAAACAGCATCGGTCTTTTCAGGTTTGCATAGTCAAAGAATACCGACGAGTAATCCGTGATAAGTATATCCGATATCAGATACAGTCTCGCTATATCGTCATAGGCACTTCCGTTGTAAGCAAAGCCCGTGTACTTGTCGAAATCTATCGCATCTACTATAAGGTAGTGCATACGCAGCACGACCACATACTCATCGCCAAGCGCCTCTCTCATGCGGTCAAGGTCGAGCTCGAGAGTAAACGCGTATTCGCCCGCCGCGAGCTTCTCATCGTCTCTCCACGTAGGCGCGTAGAGTATGATCTTTTTGTCATCGGGAATACCAAGCTCGCCTCTTATCTCCCTTACAAGCTTATCCGACTCGTTAGCCGGCAGATGCAGTATATCGTTTCTCGGATATCCGGTATCGAGCATCTCGCCCTCATACATGAAACACCTTCTGAATATGTCCGAGCTGAACTTGTTCGGAGCTATCAGATAATCCCACTGCTTTGTCTGGTTCCAGAAATTTTTCTTGTACATCGGTGATGCAAACACTACCTCATCCTGGTCAAACACAAGCTTTTTGAGCGGCGTACCGTGCCAGGTCTCCAAAAACTTCGTGCCCTCTCTCTTTACAAAGAACTTGGGCTGTCTGACATTCATCACGAAAAATTTCGACTTCGCCAGATACTTAAGGTATTTCATCGATCCTCTCTTGACCTGAAGCGCGGGATAGGGTATGTCAAGCGTTTTCCCTGCGGCGTGTACCCACACATAGGTATACTTTCCGGGATAATTCTTATTCAGATACTCAAATATATACCTCGGAGAATCCGAATAATTCCTTCCGAAGAAGCTCTCGAACATGATCATATTTTCAACGAGAGGCTTTTTAACATATATTTTTCTGTATATATAATGCTTTATCCGCTCCTTATTTTTTATGATACGGAAAAATGACTGCTTGGCGCTGTGCAGACGAACATTTTTCGCGATCTTATCCATATCGTGTTTCTTCGAATAACGGATAAGTCTTCTTGAATAGCGTCTTGATCTCTTCATCGCCGCATCCGATATGAGCGGAAGACAGGTGGATGCCTCCTTGAATATGGCGGGGCGGTCATTTTTCTCGCCACGAAGATAAAAGGGTGCTATCCTCTTGACATAATACTTGATAAATTTTCCGTCGAGATAGTTTTCTATAAGAGCGCTTCTGTCGCCGAGTATGATCTTCATCTCCTTGTACGCCCTCATCATCTCCAAGACCCTGTACGGGTCGTCACTGAGCTGTGAAAGGGAGGGCATGTTGACCGGATCCTGATGGCGTCTCTTGATATAGAGACTTAGTCTGATCCTCATCACCTTATCCGTCCCGCACATCGCCCTTGTGATAAAGGTATGGTCGGAATAATAGGTATAGCTCTCATCAAACTCCAGCCCCTTCTCGATGAGATACTCTCTTTTGTACAGCACGCCGAGTGACGTAATGCCGGTTATCATAGAATTGGAATTTATGATAGGTGAAAACACGGTTTCCCACGCACTGTCATCCTCCAGCTCCTCGGGTATGTCGCGAAGAAAGAGCTCATTGTCCCACTCATCCTCGTCCTCTTCCTCGGCGCTAACGCCCATCGACTCCTCGAGCTTCTTTCTCTTGGCATTATAATAGCCCTTGCGTCCGTGCCATGTGACCTTTCTGGCGGCGTACACGACATCGTTATCCTTTGCTCTCTCGATATAATCCTCTATGGCATCAAGTGACAGGTAGTCATCACAGTCGAGAAAGAGTACATACTCTCCCTGACTCTGCCTGATCCCCTCGTTTCTTGCTGCAGCCACACCGTCCTTGTCCTCGGGAAGCCGGGCGATACGGAGCGGAAAATCCGTCTCCATCCCGCGTATGGCATCCATGTCCTCCTTTGACGAGTGCGCACATACGATCACTGCCTCAAAATCCTTGACCGTCTGCTCCTTCAGACTCTCAATACAGTCTTTAAACAGTGGCATTTCATACTTATAAGGTATGATGATACTTACCTTCACTTATCCATCCTCCTGTAGTTGCAAATGATGTTTTGATATTTATGGAAACGCCGATCATATCAGCGTCTCATTGATATTTCTTTACGTATGGTACTTTCCGTCGAGAACATCCTTTATATAGCTCCCGTACTGGTTCTTTTTGTAGAACTCATACGCCTTTTCCATATCCTTGCGGCCTATCCAACCGTTCTCATAAGCGATCTCCTCGAGACAGCTTATCTTCCTGTGCTGATGTGTTTCCATCGTCCTTACAAAGTTGGAAGCCTCAAGCAGCGACGCGTGCGTCCCCGTATCAAGCCATGTATAGCCTCTGCCCAAAAGCTTTACGTTCAGCCTGCCCTCGCTTAGGTATATCCTGTTGAGGTCGGTGATCTCGAGCTCACCGCGCTTCGAGGGCTTCAGAGACTTTGCATAGGACACTACATTGTTATCATAAAAATATAAGCCCGTGACACAGTAATTGCTCTTTGGCTTTTCCGGCTTTTCCTCTATCGAGATCACGGAGCCGTTCTCATCAAACTCCACTATACCGAACCTCTCCGGATCCTCAACATAGTATCCGAATATGGTCGCTCCGCTCTCTCTGGACGCGGCGTCCAAAAGAAGCTCGGTCAGTCCCTGTCCGTGAAAAATATTGTCTCCAAGAACCATAGCCACGCTGTCATTTCCTATGAACTCCTCACCCAGTATGAACGCCTGGGCAAGTCCGTCGGGGCTTGGCTGTACCTTGTAGCTAAGCTCTATGCCAAACTGCGACCCGTCACCGAGCAGCTCCCTGAACCTCGGCAGATCCTCCGGCGTCGAGATAATAAGTATCTGCCTTATCCCCGCAAGCATCAGTACTGACAGCGGATAATATATCATGGGCTTGTCATATATCGGAAGTAGCTGCTTGCTCGTCACCATAGTCAGCGGATATAGCCTTGTTCCCGACCCTCCGGCGAGTACTATTCCCTTCATCGTGATCACCTCTTTGTCACTGTTTCATGTTTTCCCTGTATTCGGCAAACGACATCTGATGCTTATCCTTTTCGGAAAGGATGATCTCATCCCTGCTCATGCCTTCCATAGGCCAGTCGATCGAAAGCTCGGGATCGTCAAACCGTATACCGCCCTCATCGTCCGGATGATAAAAATCCGTTACCTTATAGAAAAATTCCGCACTCTCCGAGAGCACCAAAAACCCGTGGGCAAAATTCTTCGGTATGAAGAATGACTTCTTGTTTTCGGCGGAAAGCCTGACTCCGTACCATTTTCCGAATGTGGCGCTTCCCTTTCTCAGATCGACTGCTACGTCGTAGACCTCACCGCTTATAACTCTCACGAGCTTATCCTGCGGATAATTTATCTGATAGTGAAGTCCCCTTAGCACACCGCGCTTACTCATGGACTGGTTGTCCTGAACAAATGTGCAGTCGATACCCGCTTCCCTGAATTCCGCCTCGTTGTAGGTCTCCATAAAGTAGCCGCGCTCGTCGCCAAACACGGCAGGACTTATCACATACAGTCCGCTTATGCCTCCCGCATCCTTTATAACACTTATCTTTCCCATCACTTTCCCGCTTCCTTTAACATATACTCTCTGATCGCATCCTTCCAGTCTGCCATCGGCGGAAACCCGTTTAGCCTCAGCATATCTCCCGCAAGTATCGAAAATGCGGGTCTTTTGGCAGATTTAGGATTCATCGCCTTGTACTCTGACGAGCTTATGGATGTGACCTTGGTTTTCTTCCCGGCAAGCTCAAATATATATCTTGCGAAATCCGCCCAGCTCACCTGTCCCTCACACGTTGTGTGATATATGCCGTATTTCATCGTCGGCTCGAGCCTCTTTATCATCCTTGCGAGCTCCGCTGCCGATGTCGGCGAACCGATCTGATCGTCCACGACCTTTACCTCATCGTGATCCTCGGCTAACGAGAGCATGGTACGGACAAAATTCTTCCCTTCGCCGTACAGCCAAGCCGTTCTGAGGATAAACCACCTGCGGCAAAATCTCTCCACATATCTCTCTCCGGCAAGCTTCGTCCGACCGTATACGCTCAGCGGATCAGGCTCCTCGTACTCCGGCAGAGGATTCGGATCGGTCCCCGAAAAAACATAATCTGTAGATATGTGTATAAGCTTCGCTCCGATGCTCTCAGCCGCTACGGCGAGATTTCTTGTTCCGAGAGCATTGACCCTGTACGCCGCGTCGGGGTTGGCTTCACATCCGTCCACATTCGTCATGGCTGCACAGTTGATGATGGTCGTCGGTCGTTCCCTCGTAACAAACTCTGTCACCTCATCGATATCTGTTATATCCAGCGGATGAGCGCCCGGTATCACTACGGCAGCATCCGCCGTATCCGTCAGGATCAGGGCTGCCTCTCCTTCATATTCATCTGTAAGTGCGCGTCCGAGCTGTCCGCCGCAGCCCGTAATAAGAATCCTTTTCATACATATCACCTGTGATCATACATCTTCTCGTAGTAGCTCTCATACTCTCCGCTTGTCACGTGTTCAAGCCAGTCGGTATGCTCGAGATACCACCTTATCGTTTTTTTGATGCCTTCCTCAAAGGAAGTCTCGGGCTCCCACCCGATCTCGCTCTTTATCTTGTCGGGAGCTATCGCATACCTTCTGTCATGCCCCTTTCTGTCGTCGACATAGACGATCAGTTCCTCGGATATATGCTTCCTTCGCTCATCATCCTCGTCAAGCAACTCTCTTAAGGTATTTATAATGGTTTTTACGATCTCGATATTGCGTCTTTCGTTGTGTCCGCCTATGTTGTAGGTCTCAAAGGGCTTCCCCTTTTCCAAGACCATATCTATTCCCTTTGCGTGGTCGTCAACATAGAGCCAGTCCCTGATATTTTTCCCGTCGCCGTACACCGGAAGGCTTCTGCCGGCAAGCGCGTTATTTATCATGAGCGGTATCAGCTTCTCAGGAAACTGATACGGTCCGTAGTTGTTGGACGTATTTGTTATATTGGCGGGGAATCCGTAGGTGTCCATATACGACTTCACCAGCATATCAGACCCCGCCTTGCTCGCTGAGTACGGACTGTGCGGTGAGTACGGCGTAGTCTCATAAAAATAGCTTTTCCCGTCATCCGGAAGCGAGCCGTATACCTCATCGGTCGACACGTGCAGAAATCTCTTGCCCTCGGGATAGCTGCCGTCCTCACGCTCCCACGCGCTCCTCGCACAGTTGAGCATGACCAGTGTTCCGAGCACATTTGTCCTGACAAACACCTCGGGATCTATGATGGATCTGTCCACATGCGACTCCGCCGCAAAGTGTACGACACGGTCGATATCATTTTTATCAAAAATATCCGCTACAGCCCTGCTGTCGGTGACATCGCACCTGACAAAGCTGTAGTTGTCCCTGCCTTCTATGTCCTTTAAATTCTCGAGATTGCCGGCATATGTGAGCTTGTCGGCATTGATGATCCTTATATCATCCCCGTACTTTCTGAACATATAGTGTATGAAATTCGATCCGATAAATCCGGCTCCTCCGGTCACCAGATAAGTTACCATAATCAGGCTCCTTTCGCGGCTTTATTTTTTTCCTCATCGGCAGACTGCTTACGTCTCTTTATAAAGAAAATTTTGTTTATTTCACAGCTTGAACAGACCCGAAAACAGCCCTCTTGCAAGCGACGCTCCCGCGTTTGCTCCGACCTTTCTTCCGATACTTCCCATCCCGGACAGGGCGGATCTGCCTGCCTCCCGCCCAAGCGTTCCCACTATGGCGTTTCCGACGCTCTTGGTTATCTGCTTTTTCCTTCTCTCATCGGCCGCCGCCTGCTTCTCTAATGCCTTTTGCTCGGCTGCTGCCTGCTTCTCTAATGCCTTTTGCTCGGCTATAGCCTGCTTCTCTAACGCCTTTTGCT
>DMLD01000149.1 GCA_003453515.1 Lachnospiraceae bacterium | reverse complement strand
ACACATATTGTTCAATTATTCTTTTCTTGCGTAAGGGATTGTTTTGTGGTATAATATGCAAGGTTGATTTCTGATACAAATGTTATTCAAGATCAACGAATCGTGAAAGTAATGTAAAAAGGAGGTAGCAACCGTGGGACTGTCAACCTTTCGAGGAGGCGCGCACCCCTATGAGGGAAAGTCTTTATCAGAGAACAGGCCGATCAAAACGCTTGAGGCGGGAGATGTGCTTGTATTTCCGATGAGCCAGCATATAGGCGCGCCGGCGACACCGGTGGTGGAGGTTGGAGATGAAGTAAAGATGGGACAGCTGATCGGCGAGGCGAGCGGATTTATCTCGGCGAACATCGTAAGTTCTGTATCCGGCAAGGTCACAGCGATCGAGCCCAGACTTCTCTCATCCGGAGCAAAGGCCACCTGTGTTGTAATTGAGAATGACAAAAACTACACACCGATCGACGGACTTGGCACTGAGAGAGACTATAAGTCTTTGGACGCAGCGACCATCCGCCGGATCATCAAGGATGCCGGCATAGTCGGCATGGGAGGCGCGGGCTTCCCGACCAATGTAAAGGTAACGCCGAAAAATGAAGATCAGATCGATCACGTCATAATCAACGGCGCGGAGTGTGAGCCGTATCTGACAAGCGATTACCGTCTGATGCTCGAGCGACCGGAGGAGCTCATAGAGGGGCTCAGGGTCGTGCTTTCTATTTTTAAAAATGCCAAGGGTGTCATCGCCATTGAAGACAACAAGCCCGAGGCAATAGAGAAGCTCTCATATCTGACAGAGAGTGATCCCAACATTGAGATAAAGAGACTAAAGACAAAGTATCCGCAGGGAGCGGAGCGTCAGATCATATATGTGACGACGGGACGCAGGCTTCATGCGAAGCTTTTGCCTGCGGACGTCGGCTGTATCGTGGACAATGTTCAGACGATGCTTGCCATATATGACGCAGTGGTCAAGTCGACACCGTCCATGACAAGGGTCATGACCATGACGGGAGAGGCAATGGCTGATCCGCAAAACTACCTTGTGAGATTTGGCATGAGCCACGCCGAGGTGCTTGAAAAGGCAGGCGGACTGAAGGCGGAAGGCGCAGCGAAGCTGATCTCCGGCGGCCCCATGATGGGTATGGCAATGTTTGACCTGGAGACGCCCATCACCAAGACATCGTCCTCCATACTTGCACTGAGCGAGGATGAGGTCAGGAAAAATGAGCCGAGCAACTGTATTCGATGCGGCAGATGCGCGAGCGTATGTCCGTGTCATCTGGTACCGCAGATGATGGCTCAGGCAGGCGAGAGGGGAGACCTCGAGGCGTTTGAGGCGTTGAACGGTATGGAGTGCTACGAATGCGGCACGTGTACATTTGTCTGCCCGGCAAAGAGAAGACTTACACAGACCTTTAAGCAGTGCCGTCAGGCGGTGATGGCGAAGAACAGAGCCGCACAGGCGAAGGCTGCGGAGGAAAAGAAGAAGGCTGAGGAAGCCAAGGCAGCCGAGGAAGAGAAAAAGGCTGAGGCAGAAGCAGCGGCAGATGATAAAGGAAAGGAGGATGCGTGATCATGGAAGAAACAAAAGAAACCAAAAAGCTGTACAGCGTGTCCTCATCACCCCATGTGAGGGATCGCTCATCGACGACATCTATCATGCGTGATGTGGTGATCGCGCTTATACCGGCAACGGCTGTGGGAATATGGAACTTCAGATTGAGCGCGGTCTTGGTAATACTTACGACCTGTGTCAGCTGTGTACTTGCTGAGTACATCTGGCAAAAGTGCATGAAGCAGAGAGTAACTACAGGCGATTTTTCTGCTTTACTTACCGGACTTTTACTTGCACTGAACCTGCCGAGCACGATCCCGCTTTGGATGTGTGTGATCGGCGGAGTATTTGCAATCATCATCGGAAAGCAGGTCTTTGGAGGACTTGGACAGAACTTTATGAACCCTGCACTTGCGGGAAGGTGCTTCATGGTGCTTTCATTTTCAAGTGCGATGACCAGCTTCACGATCACCGAGGGAGCAAACTGGATGTACGGTATCGCAGTCGATGCAACGAGCTCCGCGACACCGCTCATGCAGGTAAAGACAGGTGCCATGATCGGAGGCCTGCCAAGCCTTAAGGATATGTTCTTAGGTACAACGACGGGAACCATCGGCGAGACATCAGTGGTTGCACTTCTTATCGGTGCGGCATATCTTCTGATCCGCCGTGTTATTACGTGGCATATCCCGGTGATCTACATATGTACTTTCGCGATAATTGATCTTATATATGAGTTTGCGGTTGGAGGAGCACCTTATCCGCTGTTTTATGAGCTTTGCGGAGGCGGACTGATGCTCGGAGCATGGTTCATGGCGACCGACTATGTGACAAGCCCGATAACGAGAAAGGGACAGGTCATATATGCGGTGCTCCTGGGATTGCTCACCGCGCTGTTCAGATTTTTCGGAGAGAGTGCCGAGGGTGTTTCGTTTGCTATCATCATCGGAAACCTTTGTGTACCGCTCATCGAGAGATTTACTATCCCCAAGCCTTTTGGCAAGGAACATGAGAAGAAAAAGGAGGTGGCCTGAGTGGAAAAGAAAAAGGATACCATGATCAAGGACGCCATCATCCTGTGTCTGATAACGCTGGTGCTCGGAGCAGTGCTTGCCGGCGTATATGCGATAACTAAGGAGCCTATCGAGAAGGCTCAGGCCAAGACCAACAATGAGGCGTGCGCCAAGGTAGTGGCATCGGGTGACAGTGTGCTGGACAATGACGAGGCTATGGTCACTGCCGCATCGGATTACCTGAAGTCACATGATCTGTCAAACGCGGATGTCAGTGAGGAAACTGCTTCGCTGATCACATGGGTGACAGTAGAGGAGGTCCATCCGACATCAAACGGAGGAAAGGTTTACCTCGTTACAGCCAAGAAGGGATACGGCGGCGACGTAAGCTTTGCCCTTGGCGTGGATGGTGAGAAAAAGATAACAGGAATTGCCATTACCGCCCAGGCGGAGACTGCCGGACTTGGAGCCAACTGTGAGGATGAGGAATGGCAGAAGAGCTTTGCGGGTAAGGTTGCTCCCTCAGACCCGTCACAGGTGATGTATAACAAGCAAGAGTCAAATGACTCACAGGTACAGGCACTCTCAGGTGCCACCGTTACAAGCCGTGCAATAACAAATGCCGTTAAGGGAGTGTTGTTCGCAGACGCGGCCGGAAAGGAGGCGTCGTGATGAGTGTATTTACAGAACGTATGGGGAACGGTCTTGTCAAGGAGAACCCGACCTTTGTGCTTATGCTCGGTATGTGTCCTACGCTTGCCGTGACATCATCGGCTATCAACGGTGTGGGCATGGGACTTTCCACGACAGTCGTTTTGGTGCTGTCAAACATGCTTATATCCGCACTTCGCAAGATCATTCCCGACAAGGTGCGTATACCGGCATTTATCGTGGTCGTCGCTTCGTTCGTGACCATAGTACAGCTTTTGCTGCAGGCATATGTGCCGTTTTTATACTCGGCACTCGGAGTGTATATACCGCTTATAGTCGTTAACTGTATCATACTCGGTCGTGCCGAGTCCTACGCATCCAAGAATCCGATCATGGCATCGTGCTTTGACGGACTTGGTATGGGGCTTGGATTTACGGTCGGTCTGACATGTATCGGTATCGTAAGAGAGCTGCTCGGAAGCGGCTCGATATTCGGATTTGAGGTTATCCCGAGTGTGGCAAACATAGCCATATTCGTAATGGCTCCGGGAGCATTTTTCGTACTCGCGGGACTCACGGCGCTGCAGAATCATTTTCTGCTTCCCGCTGCGACCAACAGAGAGGAAAAGAAGAAAAATGCGGAGCCCGAGTTGAGCGTTGATCCGATGGATAACGCGGCTTCTACCATGGACGACTCGACGCTTGCAACAGTGGAGGATAAGTTCGCCGGTGATGGTGCAGATAAAGGAGGTGGAGAGGCATGACTTTATTTACGATTTTGTTTACGGCAGCGCTGGTCAACAACTTCGTGCTTAGCCAGTTCCTTGGAATATGTCCTTTCCTCGGAGTGTCAAAGAAGGTTCAGACAGCAGCCGGAATGGGCGGAGCGGTCATATTTGTCATAACGATCGCATCGCTGATAACATCTACGCTGTACAATCTGCTGCTTAAGCCAAACGATCTTGAATACTTAAATACCATCGTATTCATTCTGGTCATAGCGGCTTTGGTGCAGTTCGTAGAGATGTTTATGAAAAAGTCCATGAAAGGTCTTTATCAGGCGCTTGGAGTATATCTGCCGCTGATCACGACAAACTGCGCCGTACTCGGTGTTGCGCTTTTGTCGGTCCAGTACGGAGACAATATCTTGGAGGCAACTATCAGAGGTCTTGGTGCGTCGGTGGGATTTTTCCTGGCGATGGTGCTCATGGCGGGTATCAGGGAGAAGCTTGAAAACAGCAATATCCCGTCAGCCATGAAGGGAACACCGATCGTGCTGGTGACGGCAGGCTTGATGGCGATAGCATTTTGCGGCTTCGGCGGCGTCAGCTTCTGATCTGATAAGGAGGTAATCATGACAAATATTATTATATTTTCCATCGTCCTGCTTGCAGTGCTTGGAATCCTTATCGGATTGCTGCTTGGCATAGCGGGAAAGGCTTTTGCCGTAGAGGTGGATGAGAGAGTTGTACAGGTCAGAGAGTGCCTGCCCGGCAACAACTGCGGAGGATGCGGTTATCCGGGATGTGACGGTCTGGCCGATGCTATAGTGGCAGGGACGGCTCCCGTGAACGGATGTCCCGTCGGTGGAGCTCCGGTAGCAGCCAATATTGGAAAGATCATGGGTGTGGACGCCGGTGCTTCCGTGAAGAAGGTGGCATTTGTAAAGTGTGCCGGGACCTGTGATAAGGCAAAGAATAAGTATGAATATGTAGGTATCGAGGACTGCAGGGCAGCCGCAGCGATCCCGGGCGCGGGCGGAAAGGCATGCTCTACGGGCTGTCTCGGACTCGGCTCATGTGTAAGCGTGTGTCAGTTTGACGCGATCCATATCGGCGAGGGCGGTATTGCCGTAGTCGATAAGGAAAAATGTGTTGCCTGCGGTCAGTGCGTCAGCACATGTCCGAAGCATCTGATCGAGCTGATCCCGTACAAATCGGAGAAGTTCAAGACCTTCTATATGGTTTCCTGCTCGTCTACGGACAAGGGCAAGGATGTCATGAAGGTTTGTGAGGCAGGCTGTATAGGGTGCGGGATCTGCGAGAAGTCCTGTAATTTCGACGCTGTCCATGTGGAGAACAACATCGCTCATATCGATCCGGAAAAATGTCGCGGATGCGGGCTTTGCTCCATGAAGTGTCCTAAGAAGGTCATTATCGATGTGACTACGGGACTGCCCAAGGAGGCACCTGCCAAGAAAGATCCGGCGTAAGGGAGGTTATTTTTAAGAGTATGTTAGACATCAAATTTGTCCGTGAAAATCCGGACGTGGTTAAAGAAAACATCAAAAAGAAAT
>DMLD01000099.1 GCA_003453515.1 Lachnospiraceae bacterium | reverse complement strand
ATCAGTACAACAAGCCCATAGACACCATCGTATGTACCGACGGCTGTGAGGTCATAGGAGGTTATCTCGCTGAAGAACTCAAGAAAAACGGCGTTATGTCTTTGAATACGCACGACTCACTCTACGTCGTGACACCTGAGTTTGGAAACGGCGGACAGATGATATTCAGGGACAACCTACAACCTATGATCCGCAATAAAAATATACTGCTGCTTTTGGCTTCCGCTACGACCGGACGTACCATTGCAAGAGGTATCGAGTGCATCCAGTATTACGGCGGCATCATACAGGGCGTTTCATCCATCTTCTCCGCATCGGGAGAGATCTTCGGTCACGAGGTCAACCACATCTTCTCGGCTGACGATCTGCCTGATTACGAGACCTATTCACAGGAGAACTGTCCTTATTGCCAGAGAGGTCAGAAGATCGACGCTATGGTCAACAGCTTTGGTTACTCGGAGATTTGATATATGCAGCATTTAAATCTGGGATTTATAGGCTTTGGACTGATCGGAGGCTCGATAGCCAAAGCACTCAAAAGCAAGGGCGCGGATATCCGTGTCCTTGTTTATAGTCGCAGGAAAAATGAGGATCTGGACGAGGGTGTCAGAGACGGCATCATCGACAAGCTTGTCTACGAGGTGGATGAGAGCTTTGCCGAATGTGATGTCATCTTTTTATGCGCACCCGTGACAAAGATCGTTGAGTTTTTACCTGTTGTTAAGAGGGTGGCATCACCTGAGTGTATCATCACGGATGTCGGAAGCGTCAAGGGCGGGATATGCGAAAGCGCGGCAGATCTGGGCATGGGCGCCAAGTTCATCGGCGGACATCCCATGGCAGGCTCCGAAAAAACAGGCTTTAAGAACGCATCACCGATACTTCTTGAAAATGCGTTTTATCTCCTCACGCCATCCGACGAGAACTCGGATGAGGATGTGGCGCTTCTAAAGGAGCTGCTTACATCTACGGGAGCAACTACCGTTGTACTCGATCCCGCGAGACACGATACGATCACTGCCCTTATCTCGCACATCCCCCATCTGGTCGCGGCTGCTCTGGTAAACCTTGTCCGCGAAAACGATGACAACGATCAGACCCTGAAGAGATTCGCCGCAGGAGGCTTTCGCGATATCACACGCATAGCCTCGTCCTCTCCCCAAATGTGGGAGGATATCTGTATGATGAATTCAGACATGATCGACAAATATCTTGACGAATTCATCCGGCTTATGAATGAATACAAAACAGGTGTCTGCTCACACACCGGCAAGACCATATACGATGCCTTTGAAAGCGCCGGCGAGTACAGGGATTCTCTTCCAAAAAACTCTGCCCTGCTTATCGGAAAAATGCACGAGCTCTATGTCAATATCGATGACCGCGCAGGCGCGATAGCGACCGTAGCCACCATACTTTCTGTTGGCGGCATCAGCATACGAAACATCGGCATCATAAACAATCGTGAGTTCTCCGACGGAGTCCTTCGCATCGAGCTGGGCTCGGGCGGTGATCTGAAGAAGGCCAAGGAGCTGCTCAGACAGAACCATTATGACATCGTAAACCGCGATTAAGGAATTAGGGAAGCGCTGATATCATCAGTGCTTCCTCTGTATCATTTATATAAGGAGGACCGCTTATGGCAGGTCACATTTACGGGGCTATCAATCTCGGATCGAGCGAGCTCTCACTCAAGATCTTTGAGATATCCAAGAAAAACGGTATCGTCCCCCTGACACATGTCAGGAAAAAGTTTGCGATCGGAGTTGAGACCTACTCTACCGGCTTTATCTCTTACAGGAGCATGACCGAGATATGCTCCACCCTGAATGATTTCACGCGGATCATGGAAGAGTTCGACGTGGATTCCTCTGATGTATACGGAACAAGCGGTATCAGAGAGGCGGAAAACATGCTCGTGCTCATCGATCAGATCCGCATACAGACCGGCTACAACGTCAGGATCCTCTCAAATACAGAGGCAAGATTCCTGTATTATAAGGCACTTGCCGTAAACGAATCCCGTTTCGAACAGCTCTCCCACGACGGCTTGATGACGGTCGATGTCGGGGCAGGCTCGCTTCAGCTCTCTGTTTTCAACAACGGTGTTCTTCAGGTGACAAGCAACCTGTTGCTCGGATCGTCGCGTATCCATGAGCTGCTGCAGGTCATGGAGGAGGAAACCTATGACTACACCTCCTTGGTCGATGAGTATATAGAAAAAGATATAACCAACTTCTTGAGGCACAACCTGGGCGAAATCCGCATCCGGCACATCATAGCCGTCGGTGGGATGATCCCCGACGCCTACTACTATATGCGTGATAAAAAAGCCGAATTTGACGGCTTCATGAAAAGCAAAGCTTTATCAAAGATCAAGGGATTGCTCTCGGGCGTATCCAAGGAGGCCTCGCAACTGGTGCTGCCGACTATCCTGATACTCAGAAAGATCGCAACACTGACCGAATGCGACAAGATCATCCTCTCTCCCATCGATCTATGCGACAGTATGGCGGCGGAGTTCGCCGAAAAAAGACTTAAACTCAAACCGGATCACGACTTCAGCGAAGACATCATCGCAGCTGCAAGAAACGTAGCCATCAAGTATCACTCGGACATGGAACATATAGAAACGGTTGACAGATTGGCGACGCAGATATTTGACAAGATCAAAAAGTTCCACGGTCTTGGCAGGCGCGAAAGACTTCTGCTTCGTATAGCCGTAACGCTTCACAATGTTGGAGCATTTATAAGCGACCAGCGCGGGCGTTCCAACTCGTATCACATAGTGATGGCAACGGAGCTTATAGGTATATCAGACCGTGAAAGGCGCATGATAGCAAACATCATACGTTACAACGAGGACAGATTTCCCGACTACTTAGAGCTTCGCGAAGATATATCCAGAGAGCAGTATATCACTGTCATAAAGCTAAACGCCATACTAAAGACCGCCAACGTCCTCGACAAGAGCAACCGTCACAAGATCAAATCGGTCGGTGTGACCTTGGACGGCGGCGTACTGACGGTCACTGCCGATACGATGGCTGATATCACCTTGGAAAAAGGTCTTTTTCACGACAAGGCAAACGCCTTCGAGGAGATATTCGGTATCCGTCCCAAGCTTGTGCAGAAAAAGAGCGGAAGAAGCTGATTATCATTTCTTTGAAAACGCTTATATCCGATTTCCTTAACCTATAACTGAAATGGAGAATACATATGGAAGAGAAATTAACCGATCGAGAGAAGTTTTTTAACAGGGAGCTTAGCTGGCTTGATTTTGACGACCGTATTCTGTCCGAGGCAAAGGACAATACGATACCTCTGATGGAGAGGCTCAAATTTTTAAGTATAACCTCATCAAATCTGGATGAGTTTTTCATGGTGCGTGTCGCCTCCCTGAAGGATCAGGTGAATGCAGGTTACAAAGGTCTTGACATCGCAGGGATGACTGCAATAGAGCAGATCAACGCTATCCTCGACTACACGCATGACTTTGTCGAGCGACAGTATACGACCTACAACCGCTCATTTATCCCGATGCTGAAAACAAACGGCCTAAAGATCATCTCCTATTTTGAGGACTTAAACGATGAGCAGTCAGAGTACGTGGACAAGTATTTTTCTTCCGAAGTGTTTCCCGTACTCACGCCCATGGCCGTCGACTCCTCAAGACCGTTTCCTCTGATCAGAAACAAGTATCTCAACATCTGTGCACTGCTGCAGGATAAAAAGGACAAATACACGGTCGACTTCGCCACTGTCCAGGTCCCGTCGGGGCTTCCCAGAGTCGTAACGATCCCGACCGATGAGGACAACTGTACGACCGTGATACTTCTCGAGCAGATCATCGAGAAAAATATCCACAGACTGTTTACCGGCTACAAGGTTCTGTGTGCAACTCCGTACCGGGTAATGCGAAACGCCGATCTTCCGTTTGACGAGGATGAAGCAGCCGACCTTCTGGTCGAGATAGAAAAGCAGCTTAAGCGCCGCCAATGGGGCGAGCCCATACGGCTTGAGGTAGAGTCGGGTATCGACAAGCAGCTTCTGAAAATACTGAAACGCGAGCTCCCGATAGGCGAGGAATCCATATACCGCATAAAGGGACCTCTTGACCTTACGTTTTTGATGAAGGTATACTTACTTGACGGCTTCGACCACCTGAAGGAAAAGCCCTTTACGCCGAAGCAGCCAAAGTATCTAAAGCCCGACGAGGATCTATTTGATCAGATAAGGGAGCACGATATACTGCTGCACCACCCGTATGAATCCTTCGACCCGGTCGTAAGATTTGTCGCGCAGGCAGCCACAGACCCCGATGTGCTCGCGATCAAGCAGACGCTCTATCGTGTCAGCTCAAACTCTCCGATCATTGCGTCCTTGGCAAAGGCAGCCGAAAACGGCAAGCAGGTCTCGGTGCTCGTGGAGCTCAAGGCTCGCTTTGATGAGGAAAACAACATAGTCTGGGCGAGAAAGCTTGAGGAGGCGGGATGTCACGTTATATACGGTCTTGTCGGACTGAAGACTCACTCCAAGATTACCCTTGTGGTCAGACGCGAGGAGGACGGTATCCGCAGATACGTACATCTGGGAACCGGAAATTACAACGACTCAACAGCAAAGCTGTATACGGATATGGGTCTTATGACCTGCAAGAGAAGCTTCGGCGAGGATGCGACCGCAGTATTCAACATGCTTTCAGGCTACTCCGAGCCGCTCGGATGGAACAAGCTCACTCTCGCACCCCAGTGGCTGAGGGACAAATTTATCTCACTTATAGACCGTGAGATCAGAAATGCGTCCAAGGAGCATCCCGCGCGTATCATAGCAAAGATGAACTCCTTGTGCGACAGAGAGATCATAGAGGCTCTCTACAAGGCTTCAGCTGAGGGCGTGCAGATCGATCTCATAGTTCGCGGTATCTGCTGTCTGAGGGCAGGGGTAAAGGATCTAAGCGAGAACATACGCGTCCGCTCCATCGTAGGGAACTTTTTGGAGCACTCGAGGATATTTTACTTTGAAAACGATGGGAACCCTGAGATATATATGGGCAGTGCCGACTGGATGCCAAGAAACCTTGACAAGCGCGTGGAGATACTCTTTCCCGTTGAGGATCCTACTCTTAAGCAGGACGTGATCGAGATACTGAACATCCAGCTTTCGGATACAAAAAAAGCCCGGCTCATGCAGCCGGACGGCAAATATGAGAAAGTCGATATGCGCGGCAAGAGATCCGTAAGCGCACAGGAGACCTTCTGCGAAATGGCGATTAATAATTCGAAACATTAGGGAAACGCTGATAAAAGCGTTTCCCTGCACGAAAATCGTGGCACGAAGTGCCTTCATATACGATTTTCTGTGCATCCTCCCGGAGGGATCTAAGGATACACTGAATTTATCAGTGTATCCTTCGTCACTTACCGATGGCTTGCCTTGCCAGGCGGTCAGCCTCGTCGTTCCACTTATCACCCGAATGACCGCTGACCTTGACAAAGCTGATGTCAAGACCCTCGAGACGCATCTGATTATAGTAGTCTCTGTAAACTCTGGTGCCCTCCTTCTTGGTCTTCCAAGCACCGGTGCACCAGTCAGCTATCCCCTGATAATCATGATATATCACAAGCCGGGTCAGCCCCCGGCTTTTTGCTTCGCGCATGGCAAGCATGGACGCCATCACCTCACCGGATACGTTTCGCATGGTGGCAGCGTCGGGGTTGCTTCCCTTCTCACTTATCCTTTTTATCTCACCGTCACTAAAAAAAGCCACGCCGGCACCGTATTCTCCTGTTTCGTTGTCAAAGCTTCCATCCACATAGGCGATAGCCTCTCCCTTTTTGGTAACCGGATAATCAGGCATCACACATACCTCCAATCCTTACGCAACTGCGGCTCCGCTCAGCATGAAGTACGCCAGCACGGCGATACCCAAAACGATCCTATAGACACCAAACGCCTTGAAATCGTGCTTCCTTACATAGCCCATCAAAAACTTGATTGCAAACAGTGAAACAACAAAGGCTACGACCATACCTATCAAAAGTGTGATATAGCCGATCATCTCGAAGTGAAGTCCGTGCTTTATGATCTTTAGCAGTGAAGCACCGAACATGACCGGTATCGCAAGATAAAACGTGAACTCTGCCGCCGCACCTCTGGCAATACCCAGCAAAAGCGCACCGATGATGGTAGCTCCGGATCTCGATGTCCCCGGGACCACTGCGGCAAGCACCTGAAATATACCTATGATGATAGCAGAGCTGTAGCCTATCTCGGCAACAGTCTTGATTACAGGATTCCTTCCCTTGTTCCAAAGCTCAACTATGATAAAGAGAACACCGTAGATGATGAGCGCCCCGGCAACCACAAATGCGTTGTAGAACATCTCATCGATCAGATCGTCTATGGTAAAGCCCACTATCGCCGCCGGCACCGATGCCACCGCGATCTTGAACCACAGCTGCATTACGTCCCACTTCACTATGGACTCTCTTCTCTTACGATGCGTAAACTTGAACGGCCAGAGCTTTGACCAGAACAGCACGACCACCGCCATGATGGCGCCGAGCTGCACCACTACCAAAAACATATCGGAAAATTCCTGATCCGAAAAGGCCATAAACTGATTGACAAGTATCATATGTCCCGTCGAGCTCACCGGAAGCCACTCCGTGATCCCCTCGACCAATCCAAGAACTATCGCTACAAGTATATCATAAGCACCCATCTTATTATTCCTTCCTTATGCGGATTTTTATACATACAGTTTCCTCAATTAAAAGCGTATACTGCAGATAGGATTTATTATATATCAAAAGAGCATATGTGTCAAATAAATCGTACCTATCCGTAGGTATCACTCTCCTACTCCCAAAAATCGCTGTTGCCATACCCCGTTTTTTATGATATAATAATGAAGTATGTGGGGTCAGAAGAAGCTATTTGAAGGGATGATATCATGACATCATTTTTAAAAAAACATATAGATCCTTTGGTTCCCCTGTGGGCGATCCCGCCGTTGGTGCTCTGCTTTGTCATCAACTGCGCGATCTACTGGATAACCATGGCTTTGTGCCAGGATCTGTATCACTACGATCTGACTATCGGGTTTGACAGGGCTGTTCCTGTTGTGACCGAATGGGTCTTTATATATCTGGGTTATTGTTATGTGTTTTGGGCTGTAAGCTACTGCTATGTCGCCCATGTACACCGTAACGATCCGGACACTGTCTTTCGGTTTGTATGTGCAGACCTGATGTCGAGGCTCGTCTGCCTTTTATTCTTTATATTTTTGCCGACGACAAATGTTCGTCCTGAGATAATGGGAGACAGTATAAGCGACCAGCTTACGAGATTTTTGTATACGATCGACAAGCCAACCAACCTCTTTCCTTCCATCCACTGCCTTGTCAGCTGGCTGTGCTTTATCGGGATCAGAGGCGCGAAGAATGTACATGTGGGATTCAAAGCCTTCTCACTGGTATCGGCACTGCTTATCATGGCGTCGACACAGTTTTTGAAGCAGCATTACATAGTTGACGTTATCTCAGGCGTGGCTCTCGGCGAGATATGCTGGTTCATCTCCGGACATATCAGCCTGCCCGTACATTTTAAAAACGTCTACGAAAAGCTGGTGCACCGCTTTTTCCCGGATGTTGTTTTTAAGTAAAATTCGGACTTGTCCGAGGAAGAAAAGCTCCGACCGCGTCCGGTGCGGCACAGCACCCGATGCGTCGGTAAGTCTCAAATAAATGGAGAAACAAGTGAAGAAAAAAAGCAAGATCAACAAAAATATCTGGAACTTTTTGTTCCTCGCTATCCTGCTCGGTCTGACCATCTGGCTCATTTTCAAGGATCAGGATATCGAGAGTATTTTTAATTTGCTTGCAGGGATATCTCCCATCTTTTTGCTGATCTGCTTCGTACTTGTCATACTGTTTGTCTGCAGCGAATCCGTTATCATAAAGTACCTGCTTGGCACGGTCAACATCAAGGTTCCGCTGTTTAACTGCATAAGATACTCGTTCGTGGGGTTTTTCTACAGTTGCATCACTCCATCGGCGAGCGGCGGTCAGCCCATGCAGATATTTTATATGAAGCGACAGAACATAGATATACCGACCGCGACCATCATTCTCATGCTGGTCACCATAGAATACAAATTCGTTCTCGTCGCACTTGGGCTCGGTCTGATCTTCTTCGGTCAGGGGCTTTTGGCGACACTTGACGGAGAGGTCATCTTTTTCCTGTATGTCGGCGTCGCGCTCAACGTCTTCTGCGTGGCATTTATGAGCATACTGGTATTCATGCCGGCAACCGCCAAATTCGGTATAACAAAGGGCTATGCACTCCTCAAAAAGCTGCATATCATGAAGGAGAAAAATAACCGCGAAGAGCGTCTCGAGGCGTCCATGGAGAAGTATAAGGACGCTTCCAAGTACCTGAAAGCCCACAAGCTTGCGGTATTCAATACTACGGTGATCTCGTTTGTTCAGAGATTTTTTTCATTTTTCATAACCTATATTGTTTATATTGCAATGGGTAATTCAGAGCTTGACGCGATCACGGTCACTCTGTTGCAGTCGATAGTTTCGATCTCCGTTGATATGCTCCCGCTTCCGGGCGGCATGGGGATCAGTGAGAGACTTTATTTATTGATATTCACTCCGATATTCGGCACATCTGCGGCGGCTGTCGCTTCGATGATGGTGAGCAGAGGCTTCAGCTACTACGTTCTGGTGATAGTAAGTGCGATCATCTCCATGATCACACACCTGACGGTGAGGGCACCTGACGATCCGAAGCCACGCCTCGTGTTCAGGCATCCCGATCGGACCCGCGCAGGTGAAGACAGCTTTAAAAATGATAAGGAAACACAACTTTAAATAGAAAAATAATACACAATCGGAAGCACACGCTTCAGAAAAGAGAGGTAACTGTTATGATCGGTGTTTATAACTACTCCGTCATAGTGACGTACTTGGGAGTTGTCCTTGCATTCTCCGGTATGATTCTTTCCTTCAACGGATACTTCGAGTATGCGATCCTTTGCTTATCGCTTGCGGGCGCATGCGATACCTTTGACGGCAAGATCGCCCGCGCCATGAAAAACAGGACGGAGGAGATGATCATCTACGGAGTACAGATCGATTCACTCTGTGATATGATCTGCTTCGGTGTCACGCCTGCCATCATGGCTTATCAGATGGGACTGCAGACACCCTGGGGTATCGCGATCGAGATACTATTTGTACTTTGCGGGGCGATCAGACTTGCATACTTCAACGTCCTGGAGGAGCTTAAGAAAAAGGAGCCGCCGACCGATGCGCCCAAGTATTTTCACGGACTCCCCATCACGACGATCACCATCATATTCCCTGTGGTATTTTTGTTCCACCCGTATGTCACACATGAGGTCTTTTCGCTGATACTGGCGATAAGCCTGCTCATCACGGCATTTTTCTACATATTTGACATCAAGATCAAGAAGCCCGGCAACGGCGGGATCGCTGTCATGATGGTTTTTGTAACGCTGGTCATGTTCAGGGTTTTACATATATTCTGATAAAACAATTATTTGAAAAATGTCACCTATCGACGTTTGGAACGGAGAGCTTATGGATTATATAGATTTGGACGGAAAACTCGTCAAAGAGGACACATCACAGGACAGGCTCCTCAAATACCTATACACGAATCCCTTTGGCAGAATGCTTCTAAAGCCGCTTGTCATGCCCGGGATCTCGAAGCTGTCGGGGTACCTTCTTTCATCCTTTACATCGAGACATCTCATTAAGACCTTTATAAAAAAAGAAGGCAT
>DMLD01000133.1 GCA_003453515.1 Lachnospiraceae bacterium | reverse complement strand
GTGGCTCTGCTTATGATCGTGCTGATGGCATATTCGCTCGCAGGGTGCGGGAAGTCGCGTGAGACCATAAAGCTTTCCGTTTGGACGACCGAGGCAAAGCTTAAGCTTATGGAGAGCTCGCTGGATGCGTTCAAGAAGCTTCACGAGGATGAGGTCAATATAGAGTATGTCATAAGCAAAGAGGATGAGGATACGTGTAAAGAAACGATACTCAGTAACCCCGAGGGGGCGGCTGATATTTTTGCGTTTGCGGATGATCAGCTTGACGAGCTTAAGGACGCCGGCGTGCTTTATGAGCTGAGTGCCGATCCCGAAAAAGACCTTGAACCGTTTGGCGGCAAGGATTCCGTGGCATACAGATCGGTCGTCAGGGACGGAAAGATGTATGCTTATCCGGAGACAGCCAACGGATATTTTATGTATTACAATAAAAAGTTTTTTAAGGCAGAGGATGTCAAAAGTCTTGACCGCATGGTCGAGATCGCGGGCAATGACAACAAGCGTGTTGCCATGGATCTGAGCAGCGGCTGGTACCTGTATTCGTTTTTTAAGGGTGCGGGACTCACGCTTGAGCTTGATGGCAGCGGCAAGAAAAATGTGTGTAACTGGAACGCAAAGGATACCAAGCATACGGGACTTGAGGTTGCGGAGGCGATAAGCAGGCTTTCCATAAAGCGAGGCTTCAAGTCGATGGCGGATGATGATTTTATAAAGGGCGTGCAAAATGGGACGGTCGTTGCCGGAGTGAACGGCGCATGGAACGCGGAAAAGGTTATGAGGACGTGGGGAGTGAACTATGCGGCGGTCAAGCTCCCGACCTACAGGGTAGGCGGCGAGGATGTCCAGATGGCAAGCTATACCGGCTACAAGGTCATCGGGATCAATGCGAACTCGGCACATGCGCAGTGGTGCGAGACCTTTGTTGAATACTATACCTCGGCGGAGAATCAGATAGAGGAGTTCAAGGAGACCGGAGAGGTACCTGCCAATCTGAATGTGGCGGACTCGGAGGTCGTGTCCGGAGCGGCAGCGGTCATGGCTTTGGGAGAGCAGTCGAAGTATGCAGAGCTTCAAAGAGTGGCACCGCCGTTTTGGGATGCTGCGTCCAAGTTCGGAGTTACATTGGGAAGCGGGAATCCTGACAAGAGGGATCTTCAGGAATTGTTGGATGAGATGGTGAAAGGAATCACGGAATGAGTCAGGCTAAGTCAAGGAAAGCAAAGAATATAGTATTCCGCCGGAACAGATTATCTCTTCGGATAGCTTTTATTACCATCATATCATCTCTTTTTTCGATCCTAACCATAGAGCTTACCTATCTCAACACGAGTAATCTTATAGACAATTATAACAAGATAATAGATGTTGATTACAAGGATATCGAGATGATGGATGCGGTCATGGTCAGCGTGTATGAGCACCAGGCGATCATTTTTCATCATATGGCAGAGCAAAAGCCCGACAGAAAATCGGAACTGATAAAGCGTGCCGGGGAGATCGAGAACGTCCTCAAGGAAAACATGAAGAGATTTGAGGAGAACGTGCACGGAACTCAGTACGAGGCGGGATACCACGATATGTTCTCCCTTATGACCTCCTATATGAAAAATGTCAAGATGGTCGTTGAGCTGAGTCAGGAGGGTGATGAGCAGACAGCCCACTACTATATGCAGACCAAGCTCGAACCCATAGTAAACGGGATGAACAAGCACGTTAAAAATATGGACGAGATACTTCAAAGAGATATCTCGGAGCTTAAGTCCGACATGAAGAGCAATACCGAGCTCATGCGTATCATCGCAAGGATGATACTCGCGGCACTCGTACTGGCAGCGCTGTTCAATGTATCATACTGTGTGAGAATATCAAACGAGATGATAAGCAGAGACCTTCTCACCGGGGTTGCCAACTTCGACCAGATGATACGTGTCGGAGAGAGGATGTCGAGAAGCAGAAGACGCAACAGACTCGATATGTATTCGGGACTTGCGATATCGATAAAGGATTTCAAGTTTATCAACCAGGAGTACGGCTCGCTCATAGGAGACCTCGTGCTCAAAGGCTATGCAAAGTATCTGAACGACAGACTGAATAAGGGTGAGGTGCTTGCCAGAAACGGCGGCGATAACTTCATAGCGCTTGTCGAAAAGGAGCACGTGGATGAATTCTTATCGCAGATAGAGAAGGTTCCCGTAGAGGTCGGAGAGAAGATGGGTTTGACTCTTACGACAAGGTGCGGGATCTATCAGATAAATCCCGGCGATACGATCTACGATGCCATCAACGCGGGACTTATCGCGGTAGACGAGACCAGACTCTCCGGAACCGGAGACTACGTCTGGTTCAGGCAGGAGCGCCGCGATGAGATGATAAGGCGCAAGGAGATCATAAGCGGATATCACAAGGCGATAGACGAGGAGGAATTTGTCGTTTATTATCAGCCGAAGGTCAACCTGAAAACGCGTACGCTTTGCGGCTGTGAGGCGTTGGTAAGATGGATCAAAAACGGCGAGCTTGTTCCGCCGGGCTCATTTATCCCGGTGCTCGAAAACGACGGAAAGGTCCAGGAGCTTGACTTCTATGTGTTCGAGAGAGTGTGCAGGGATATAGGTGACTGGCAAAGAAGAGGGATACAGCCCGTGAGGGTCTCGTCGAACTTCTCCAAGCTTCACCTTCACAACAAGGATTTTGCAAAGGATGTGCTCTCGGTGGTCGACAAATACGGGGCTGATCCGTACTATTTGGAGGCGGAGCTTACCGAGTCATCGGGCTACGAGGATCTGAACGCACTTGTTTATTTCGTATCGGAGATGAGAGAGGCAGGGATCCATACATCGATGGATGACTTCGGAACAGGATATTCATCGCTTTCACTGCTTCGTGATATAGACATGGATGTGATAAAGCTCGACCGTACATTTTTGAGGGATCAGGCTGATCCCAAGGAGGAGAAGATGGTCGAGAATATCGTTCGTATGATCCACGATCTCAACCGCCATGTTTTGTGTGAGGGTGTTGAGACCGAGGAACAGGTCGATTTTTTGAAAAGGGTTGGCTGTACCATGGCGCAGGGCTTTTTGTTCGACAGACCGCTTACAAGGGAAGAGTTTGAGAAGCGCCTGATCAATCCTTATTATTCATAGGGCAGAGGTTTTTGTAAGATGAGGGTATTTTTACAGAAGATAAAAATGATCGGTTTTATGCTGCTGGCTGATCTTGTGGTGGCTGCGGTATTTTTATTACTGTTGTTATACTGGCTGGAGGGGCGTGACTTGTACATGCGCGTGGTCGTGCTGATCATCGCGGCAGGTGCGTTTGTTGCCATACTCTTTACCAAGTATCTTCTCATATACAGACAGTTCGGAAGGGATGATGTGACCGGGGGCAACAACCGTAAGCAGTTTGAGAGGCTTGCCAAAAACATCGTCGGCACGAACCATTCATTTGTCATGGTTCATGCAAACATCGACAGGTTCAAGCTTATCAACGATACCTACGGAGACGCCGAGGGGGATTCAATACTTAGAAGCATTCAGCGCATCATCGACAGCGAGCTTGGATGGGACGAGGTCTCGGGGCGTCTGATGGCGGACAACTTCGGCATACTCATGCACTATCTCGATATAGATAAGCTGGACGAGAGGCTTAAAAAGATATCCGACAGGTTTGCCGAGCTCTCTGACAAGGAAGGCATACCGTACGGCATCGTCATGTTTTATGGAGTATACGTGATCGACCCGGCGGAGGATCTCGAGGTCGGAGCCATGCTGGAGAGGGCGAATCTCGGCAGGAAAAATATCTCGTTCAACAACTACCGCGTGCCGCTCGGTATATATGATGACAAGGATCGCCAGCGGATGAACAGGGATCGCGACCTGGAGCAGAAGATGCACACCGCCATGGCGAGAGGACACTTTATCCCCTTCCTGCAGCCCAAGGTCGACCTTGCGAATGACAGGATCGCGGGAGCGGAAGCGCTTATAAGATGGATGGATCCCGAGGAGGGAATGATATATCCCAATGAGTTTATTCCTCTTTTCGAGCAGAACGGCTTTGTTATAAATATAGATATATTTATGTTCGAAGAGGTCTGCAAGATGGTGGACAGATGGAACACACTGGGCTACAGACAGATACCGGTCTCGGTAAATCTGTCAAGATGTCACTTTGAGGTACCGGATTTTTTTGAGTATTATGAGGCGATATACGAGAAGTATGACATACCGCCGGGGTCTATCGAGATAGAGCTTACCGAGTCGCTGTTTTACAACGATCTTGATGCGCTCAACGATTTGGTGTCGAGGATACATAAGCTCGGTATGACCTGCTCCATCGACGATTTCGGAAGCGGTTACTCGTCGCTGAATATGCTGAAGGATGTGAAGGTCGACACGCTCAAACTCGACAGAGTATTTTTCAAGAGCAGCGAGGATGACAAGAGAGGGAAGGATGTCATCAAGAGCGTGATAAGGCTTGCGCAGGCGCTTGATCTAAAGACGGTATCGGAGGGTGTCGAGATAACCGAGCAGGTGGAGTTTTTACGTGATATGAATTGTGACCTGATACAGGGCTATGTATTTTTTAAGCCGCTTTCGGTCAACGAATTCGAGAAGCTGGCTTTTTCGTAAGGAAGTAGGATATGGCAAAGATCATTTATAAGGCAGTCGGGCTTTTGATCGTATTTGCGGGAGCGCTGTTGTTTTTCGGACAGAGGATGACGACCTCGTATGAGGTCGAGGCTGATCCGCAGAGCCTGAGCAAGGAAACCTTTCCGATACTTATGGTCGAGACCGGAGGACATACGATCAATCCTCTGTATGGTTACAATGCGCCGCTCACGGTCGGTGTCATAAGGGAGTCCATGACCCCTCTTGATGAAAAAAAGACCATGACGATTCACATAAGTGAGGCTGATACCTATCTGACGGAGCTTGGCTACAGGATCATAGATAAGGAAACAGGGGAAGTATACGATACACAGACAGTGAAGGGCTTTACCTCGGAACAAAGAGAGGTAAGGCTTGTGTTGTCTTATGCGATGCTGACATCGACCGAGTATATCATGGATCTCTCGGGGGTGCTCTCGGACGGAAGAGAGGTCCACTACTATACGAGGATCAAGCTGTATATGGATGATTCGGGACTCGATGACAAGCTTGCATTTGTAAAGGAATTTCATGATAATACCTTCAAAAAGAGCAAGGTGGAGGAGATCGCAAAGTATCTTGAGCCCGATCTCAACAACAGGAATTCTTCGCTTGCGAGGGTAAATATAGGCTCGAGCTCCGATCTTGTAACATGGGCGGGGATGTCTCCGAAGATAATATCGGATGAGTATATAACCATCAAGGAATACAATATGGAGACGGCGTGCGTGCAGTACAATTATTTTGTGCGCGCCAACACCGCGTCGGGGACGGAGAACTATCAGATAAAAGAGTTTTATCGCGTCAGACATGCATCGGGAAGCAACTATTTGCTCGCCTTCGAGAGAACGATGGAGGCTGAGTACGATGTGCAGATGACCAACGTTGCGGGCTCTCAGCTGAAGCTCGGCATAACAAACAAAACAAGCGGAAAGCTTCTTCCGACAAAGGACGGAAAGGGTCTTTATTATTCGAGAAACGGAAAGCTTTATTTTTACGATATGTCATCCAACACGGTGCATGTTCTATACAGTATATACAGTGAGGATGCAGACTATCTGAGAAGATCCTACAATGAAAATGATATCAGGCTTGTGGCGGTCGATGAAAGCGACGCCCTGTTCTTCTGTGTAGTCGGATATCAGCCCAGAGGCGCCTATGAGGGCGATGTCGGGATCGCTCTGTACAGATATACGACAGAGGGAGAGCTCGAAGAGCTGGTAAATCTTCCCATGGATACCTCGTACAGACAGCTGAGTGTTGACTTTGAAAACTACAGCTACGTAAGTCCGAGAGACGTATTTTATTTCACCGTTGCCAATACCGTATACGCATACAACATCTCAGGCGGGCGACTCGAGGTACTCCAGCAAAATGTAAAGGATATCTCGTTTAAGACCATGGAGAATTCCAACTGTTATGTATGGTCATCCTCGCTCACCAGAGGGTACGGTGAAAGCATAACCATATACAATCTCGAAAACGACGAGCATCAGCTCATACAGTCGCCCGATGAGGACTCCTACATAAGACTGCTGGGCACTATAGAAAGCAATGTGGTGTACGGCTATGTACATAAAAATGATATCAAGAAACAGGCTGACGGAACGAGGATCATACCCTGCTACAAGCTTCTGATATCAGACACGTCGGGCGAGGTCGTAAAAACCTATGAGAACGAAGGCTACTACGTGAAAAATGCAGTCGGATCCGGAAACGTGGTGACGATCAAGCTGTGCAAGAAGTCGGGAGACAGCTACAAAAATGCCGGCGAGGATTCGATACTAAACAGATCGTCCATACAGGCGTCCAAATTCTCGTACACATCAAGGCTTACAACAAAGTCGTTGACCGAGTGGTATATAAAGTTCCCGTCGACCTTTACCATACCCGCAAAGCCGAAGGAGGTGACCGCGCCAGAGTACATCAGGACAAATAACCGCATGGTCAGGCTGGAGCCGCCCAAGGTCATGAACTATTATGTATCCGCGAACGGAAGGATCACCAAGTCGTATGAGGATGTCAGAAAGGCGATCAAGGAGGCGGATGCGCAGATGGGAGTTGTCATATCCGGAGACCACAAGGTCGTATGGGAGAGAAGCGGAGCATTCAACCAAAACAATATAGGTGATATAACTCTTATCAAAACCGGAAACAACGTGTCAAATCTCGCGGCGTGCGCATCGATGATACTCCAGGTAGCCGCTGATAACAATATCTCACCTCAGGTGCTGACGGCGACCAAGATGACGCCCTATGAGATGCTGGAGGAAAACATAGCGCATCCGCTGAACCTCAAGGGGTGTACGCTTGATCAGGTCATATACTTTGTCAGCAACAACAAGCCTGTGATCGCGATGACATATGACAACAAGGGAGTGGTTATCGCGGGCTACACGTTAAAGGAGCTTGTGATATACGATCCCGATGTCGGAAAGCGGACTGTGAGCAGGACAAAGTTCGAGGAATTTTTCAAAAATAACGGCAACAGGTTTATGTCATACATGGGATGATGGATCCCTAGATGTGATTGGAGGCAGGAGTTGATATCGTTACCCGATGAATATCTGGAGAATATGAAGCGCCTTTTGAAGGAGGATTACCCTGATTATATAAGGGCGTTTGAAAAGCCGAGGCTGTATGGACTCAGGGTAAATACCCTGAAAATAACTCCCGAAGAGTTTGAAAGGATAGCCCCCTTTCCGATAAAAAAAATACCGTATATAAATAACGGTTATTATTATGACGGCGATATGTATAAACCGGCGAAGCATCCCTATTACTTCGCCGGTCTTTACTATCTGCAGGATCCCTCTGCCATGACTCCCGCATCGAGACTGCCGATAGCCCCCGGGGACAGGGTGCTTGATCTGTGTGCGGCTCCGGGAGGAAAGTCGACGGAGCTCGCGGCGAGACTTATGACAGGCAAATCCTACGACAATGGACCGGAGGATAAGCGCCTACATAATGACGGTAGGCAGGGCATAATAATAACAAATGATATAAGCGTAAAGCGTGCGAAGGCATTGCAAAAAAATATCGAATTATTCGGTGTTAAAAATGCGATAATAACGACCGAATATCCGCAGAAGCTTGAACAGTATTTTAAGGGGTATTTTAACAAGATACTTATCGATGCTCCGTGCTCGGGTGAGGGTATGTTTCGCAAGGATCCCGACATGGTGAAGTCGTGGACGCCGGATTCCCCCGCGCAGTACGCCGCGATGCAGTATGACATAGTTTCGCATGCGCTTCCGATGCTTGCACCGGGAGGATATCTTTTGTATTCCACATGTACCTTCTCTCCTGTCGAGGATGAGGGAACGGTGATGAAGATACTTAGTGAGGATCCGACCCTGTCACTCGCGGACATCGAGTGGTACGACGGCTTTGTAAGCGGTATGCCGGAGGCGGTCGAAGGAGGCATAGCTGACCTGAAAAAGTGTGCCAGGATATTTCCTCATAGGATGGAGGGCGAGGGACATTTTCTGGCGCTGTTTCACAAGGCGGATATTGCAGGTGGTCAGACGGAAGGTAAGCCTTATGACGGACCGGGACACGAGGCGAATGGCTCCCGAAGGAGATCAGACAGGAAAAGGGATACTGCCGGCAGATCGAACAGATCCGGAAGGATGAACAAGGATGAGTCAGGGGCGTGGAGCGAGTTTGCATCGGGACTTATATGGGAGCCGGATCCTGCGCTGATCGAGTCACATGAGGGCATGCTGTATGGAAATACAGGTGATATGCCGGATGTGAGGGGGCTTAGGTTCATACGAAAGGGTTTGTTTTTGGGGGAGTGCAAAAAAAACAGATTTGAACCGTCACAGGCGCTTGCGATGGCGCTTAGGAAGGATGAGTATAGGAATACCCTGAATATGGATGCGGATGACGAGAGAGTCATCAGATATCTGAAGGGGGAGTCTGTAAGGGTGCAGCCTGACGAGTGCGGCTCTGACGGATACGTGCTGGTCTGTGTTGACGGCTACCCTCTGGGCTGGGGGAAGCTGACGAAAACACTGCTGAAGAACAAATATCATCCCGGGTGGAGATTGATGTAGCAGCCCTTAAGGGAGCACCGGTCGATCCGGCGCTCCGCTGACTGACAGTGGCGTAAAATCTTTTCCTTGCTACTGTGATGAATATGTGTTATAATTGTTACCATTCGGAATTTCGGATGCATGTATCTTCAAGGAAAATAATGGAGGAAAAAAAGATGAAAGTATTAAAAAAGACAGGCGCCATCATGCTTATGGCGCTGATGAGTGTGATGCTTATGACAGGATGCGGAGGCTCGGAAGGTAAGGATCAGGGAGAAACCTCAGGTAAAGCGCTTAAGGTGATCGATGTCGACCTTTCAAGTGAGGAGTATGCCTTTGGCGTAGACAAGGATCAGCCGGAGCTGCTTAAACAAACCAACGATTTTATCAAGGAGATAGTATCTAACGGTAAGTTTGACGAGATATGCAATCACTATTTCGGTGATGGGGAGCCGGTAGCGGTCACATCCGCTGCACCGGATGAATCAAAGGATCAGCTCGTTGTGGCAACCAACGCGGGCTTCGAGCCGTTTGAGTATACCAAGGGTGACAAGTACCTCGGTATCGATATGGAGATAGCTGATGCTCTTGCCAAGAAGCTTGGCAAGGAGCTTGTCATACAGAACATGGATTTTGATGCTGTCTGCCTTTCCATAGGTCAGCACAAATGCGACATTGCCATGAGCGGTCTCACGATAAAGGAGTCGCGCAGGAAGTATGTTGAGTTTACAGATCCCTATTATAATGCATCCCAGCGACTTATCGTAAAAGGGGATGATACCGAGTTCGATGCCATGAAGGATGCAGCCTCCATAAATGCCGCGCTGATGGCAAAGGATTCGTCGGTAAAGATCGGTGTGCAAAACGGTACTACCGGAAAGATGTACTGCGAGGGAGATGAGGAAGCCGGATTTGAGAAGCTTCCGGTCTCGACCGTCGGATACAAGAACGGGTCACTGGCATGTCAGGATATGATCAACGGAAATATCGACTATGTGATCATAGATTCCGCACCCGCGAAGTGTATCACGGATGCACTCAATTCCATGAATTGACAGTAGAAACGGTATTGTGATAGGAGCTTTGTAGCATGGGTGATTTCGGACAAAAGTGGGATCAATTTGTTGATATTTTTATTAATTACGGCGGATCGGATAAGGTGCTTGAGGGGCTGAGGAACACGCTTATCATAGCGGTCGTCGGTCTGATAATAGGCACACTTATAGGCATGATCATAGCGGCTGTCAGGGTCGCGCCGAAGTATAAGCTCATTATGCGTATACTGAACGGGTTCTGCAGCTTTTATGTCGGACTGTTCAGAGGCACTCCGATGGTCGTACAGCTTCTGATCATGTATTATGTGCTGCTCCCCGTACTCGGGGCGAAGATGTCTCCGGTCAATGTGTCGATACTTGTATTCGGGCTGAACTCCGGAGCATATGTATCAGAGATCATGCGAAGCGGGATACTTTCCGTAGACCCGGGTCAGATGGAGGCGGGGCGCGCGGTAGGCCTAAGCTTTGTTACGACCATGAGGCTGATCGTTATACCCCAGGCGGTGAAAAATATACTGCCTACTCTCGGTAATGAATTTATCATGCTGATCAAGGATACGTCGGTCGTAAGCTTTGTCGGTGCTACCGATCTGTATACCGCGTTTAACTATATCGGTACCAACAGCTATGAATTCATGGTTCCTTACCTTGTGATGGCGGCAATATATATCGTGCTGGTGGTGATCATCAGTATCGGTATACATTTTATGGAAAGGAGCCTGAGAAAAAGTGATAGACGTAATTGATCTTAAAAAGGACTTTAACGGCGTAAGGGTCTTGGACGGAATTGATCTTCATGTAAATAAAGGCGATATCGTCGTGATCACCGGACCATCGGGCTCGGGCAAGTCGACATTTTTGCGCTGTCTCAACTGTATGGAGGATCCGGACGGGGGACAGATCATATTCAACGGTGTGGACATAGCGGATATGAGTGTGGATATCAATATCCACAGAAGACATATGGGGATGGTGTTTCAGCATTTCAACCTGTTCAACAACAAAACGGTGCTGCAAAACATATCGCTAGCACCGATATATGTCAGGACACACAGCGACAAAAAGTTTGATAAAAAATCAAGAAAAATGATAATGGCGGAGGAAAACACCAACGCCATGGAGCTTCTCGAGAGGATCGGACTGGAGGACAAGGCGGGAGCGTATCCCTCGACCCTTTCGGGAGGACAAAAGCAGAGGGTCGCGATAGTCAGGGCTCTTGCCATGAATCCTGATGTGATTCTTTTTGACGAGCCGACATCGGCGCTCGATCCCGAGATGGTCGGCGAGGTCTTGGATCTTATGAAGGAGCTGGCGAACGAGGGCATGACCATGATCATCGTCACACATGAGATGGGCTTTGCCAAGGAGGTCGCCAACAGGGTCATTTTTATAGATGAGGGAAGGATAAAGGAGGATCGTCCTCCGGGTGAGTTTTTTGATGACCCGAGGGATCCGAGGCTTAAGGAATTTCTCTCAAAGGTGCTGTAAGAGATCGAAGGTATTGTAAGAGATCAAAGGCAGAAAACACTGATGATATCAGTGCTTTCATATAAGAGGAAGCTGTAAACAGATGTAATAAAACAGATGGAGGTATGTATATGTTTTGCAAAAGCTGCGGAGCAGAGAATGAAGAAGGGGCAAAGTTTTGCAGGAGTTGCGGACTGCCGATAGTGCCCGAGGAGGTCATAAGAGAAAACGAGGAGATCAAGCAGGCTGTCGAAAATGCCGAGTCTGCTGTTGCTGGACAGGAGCAGGCACAGCCCGATATGCAGGCAGAGCCTCAGCCACAGCCAAACGGCGCGGCAGAGAATCAGGCAGGACAGTATCAGGATCAGCCTCAGCAGGGATACTATCAACAGCAGTATAAGCCGTCAGTGACCAAGAGCGCTCCAAATGCGGTGATATCGCTTATACTCGGTATAGTATCAGTCGTGTGCTGCTGCACGTGTCTTCTCGGAGTAGGCTGCGGTATAGCTGCCATATGTGTCGGTATGAGCTCCAAGAAAAAGGAGAACAATCCCGGCATGGCAACTGCGGGTATAGTGCTTGGTATAGTCGGCATAGTGATATCCGTACTCAGCGTTATCATATTTATGGCTTCAGGCGCGTTTGTCGGATTTATGGAGGCTTTCAGAGAGGGAAGACTTCAGGATTATTTTAAAAATATAGATCAGTGGAGCAACTACGGCTCGGATTACAATTGGTGGAGTTGATATATGGAACAGGTGATATTTCCGGATTCCGCGATAGCGGGACTGTGGACCACGGTGGTGCTTTGCATACTTACACCCATATTGTTTTTTGTATTTTATTTTATGTCAAAGAAGGCAAAGCTGTCCTCATATTTTATCGGGACAGGTGTGTCTCTTTTGCTTATAGTTGTCGGGCGCACCGTGGTCGATATGTTCTTTCTCGTGCTGCTCGGACTACAGGGGCTGTTTGACTCGAATGTACACCCGGTATACGCGGCACTCTATGCTGCGGTAGTAAACGGCTTTCTGATACAGTTTTCCACGTATATCGCGCTAAGATATACCATGGGAGACCGCATCGAGAAGGAGAACATGTTTTTCATGGTGCTGGGTAAGTCGGGACTGTATTGCTTCATATACGGAGGGGTTTCGGCGATAACCTATCTCGCCATAGCCTATACCGTAAACGGCTCCGGCATCGAGGCATATTTGAGCAGCATAACCGATACGGCTCAGCGTGCCTCACAGGCGTCGGTGATAGCTCTTCAGGCAGCGGAGCCCGTGTACAGGATAATCCTTGACGGAGTATCCCAGGTAGCTGCCATGTGTATGCACATAGCGCTCGGAGTATTTATATATACCGGGCTGCATGAGCCAAAGGATATACTTCCCGCAGAGACGTTGAAGAGGATGAAAAATGATCCCGCCGCGACGCCTCCGTTTGTTATTTACAGAAGACTTATGGTACCGTTGGCGATCATACTTCAGATATTGGCATATCTTCCACTGTTTTTACTTCAGATGGGATTCTTTACGGGAGCGGCGCCTGTAGTTATAGTTTTGGATATTCTGTATATGACAATTGTTTGCCTGGCGTGTCATAAGATATACTCGGATCTGAAGTGATATACCTATAGCTTATGAAGGGGTGTGGAATATGGATACACGAATGACTGAGGGACGCCCGCTGACCTTGATGCTGCGGTTTATGATCCCTCTTTTGTTTGGTAATATTTTCCAGCAGCTGTATAATATGGTCGATACGATCATAGTCGGCCGCTACGTGGGGAGCGGTGCGCTTGCAGCGGTAGGCTCGACGGGTACCATATTTTTTCTTGTGATAGGACTTTGCAACGGTATGGCAACGGGCTTTACCGTGCTCACAAGCCAGAGGTACGGAGCGGGTGATGAGGACGGTACGAGGTTCTCATTTACAAACGGTATATTTTTATCGGTGGTGATACTTAGCTTTATGACGATCCTTACACTTTTGGTCATGCATCCGCTGCTGCATCTGATGAATACGCCGGCGGATATATACGATGATGCTTACACATATATAACGACCATATGTAAGGGTATTTTTTCAATAGTTTTTTTCAATCTTTTTTCGGCATTTTTAAGAGCCATAGGCAACAGCCGGATACCGCTGGTAGCGCTTGTCATATCGGCGACGCTCAATATAGCGCTCGACCTTTTGTTCATACTTGTTATGAAGATGGGCGTGGCAGGGGCGGCATGGGCGACCAATCTCTCTCAGGCGTTTTCGGCGGTTTTTTGTATTATATATATTTACAAAAGGGCTGATGTGCTGAGACCGGAAAAAAGGCATTGGAGACCCAAGAAAAATTATATAAGGCAGCAGCTCTACATAGGTATACCGATGGGGCTGCAGTTTGGTATCACCGCATCGGGGACCATGGTCATGCAGACTGCTGTCAATCAGTTCGGTTCGGTCGCGGTGACCGGGTTTACCGCGGCGAGCAAGGTCGGAGGACTGCTCACGCAGGGCATGATGGCGATAGGGCAGACCTGTGCATCCTACGCAGGGCAAAACTACGGCAAGGCGGATGTGGAGAGGATACATCAGGGAACCAAGGATGCGATGAAGATAAGCGTTGTGTATTGCGTGATCGTCGGTGTCGTGGGCATACCGCTTCTGCCTGTGCTCATGAGTATATTTTTTGATTCGGGAGTGGATATAGCGCCGTACATGCCGTGGGCAAAGCCCTATTTTTATATGTGCGTTGCGACGTATATCACACTTAGTATGATATTTGTCTACAGAAATACGATCCAGGGCTGCGGCAGGGGGATGCTCGCGATATCGCTGGGTGTAGTGGAGCTTGTGGCAAGGCTCACCACGGCGGGACTGTCCATACTGCTCGGGTCGTACCTGCTCGCAGCAGCTGCTGATTCTTCGGCATGGGTGCTGACGGGATTATTTGCATTTTTCCTGTATCTGCACGTGAGAAAGCAGATAAGGGAGAAGTTTAAGGATAAGGGAGATCAGGCTAAAGCTTAGGGAGGTCGCGAATGGGACTTTACGACTCGCTGCGAAGATATGTAAGCCGCGGTATAGTGCCGATGCATATGCCGGGACACAAGAGAAATCCCGCCTTTGTCATGGACAATCCGTATTCCATCGATATCACCGAGGTGGAGGGGATGGATGATCTGCATCATCCCACGGGTGAGATAAGGCGGCTGATGAACAGGTTTCGCGATTTTTATGACACCAGGGATACATATCTGTGCGTCAACGGCTCGACCTCGGCGAACATGATAGCGATAGCGTCGTCTACAAGGCGCTCTGACGTGATCGTGATCGATGCCAATTCACACCGCTCGGTGACAAATTCGGAGGAGCTTCTGGGGCTGAAAAGCGTCAGGGTGGTAAGACCCGACTTTGACCATGTCTCACAGATCCCGGGACCGATAAGACCTTCGGATGTGCAGGAGATGTTCAGACACCTCACCTCGGCAGGGCGTCCGCCCGCAGCCATAGTTATCACCTCGCCGACCTATGAGGGAGTCGTAAGCGACATACGGGGGATCGCGGATGTGGTGCATCCCTATGGTGCGATATTGATAGTTGATGCTGCCCACGGAGCTCATTTAAGGCTTGCCGCAAGGACCGATGGAACAAAGCTTGATTGGCCTGAGAGCCCCTGTGCGCTCGGAGCTGATCTCGTGATAGAGAGCCTTCACAAAACTCTACCTGCGCTGACACAGACCTCGGTGCTTCACCGCTGTACGGAGCGTGTCAGTGACGACACGGTGATGAAGTGGCATGATGTGTTCATAACCAGCTCGCCGTCGTATGTCCTGATGTCGTCCATGGATCAGTGCATGGAGTGGCAGGAGTGCGAGGGGACAAAGCACTTTAAGCTGTATGACGACCGTTTGAAAAAGATATATGACGCGGTCGATAAGGTGGATGAGAAGAGAAGGGGAAGAAAAAGAAGAGGAATCGTTCTGGGACCCGAAAACAGGGATCCCTCGAAGATAGTAGTGTGCGGAGACGGCGCGGAGCTTGAAGCGTCTCTTAGAAGCTACGGCATAGAGCCGGAAAGAGTCGAGGATACGAGACTGATACTCATGACATCGCCTGCCGATGAGGCGGCGCATCTCGAGAGAGTTGCCGCGTGGCTGATGTCGCTGTAGGCAGGTCGTGCGGAGGATGCATAAAGCCGGTCGTGCGGCTGATGTCGCCGCCGCTCGGAGTTGACACCGGATCGGAAACGGTCGTATTTGCTTGGGAAGGTGATGAGTTGAAGGGCAGGATTTTTATAGTAATGGGAAAAAGTGCGACGGGCAAGGACACGATCTATGCCCGCCTGCTGCGTGATCACCCTGAGATATCTCCCGTGATCCCATATACTACGAGACCCATACGCGAGGGCGAGAGAGATGGGGAGGAGTATCACTTTGTGGACGAGGAGACCATGCGCTCGCTTGAGGGAGAGGGCAGGGTCATCGAGTCGCGCTGCTACCACACGGTGAGAGGCGACTGGTATTATTTTACGGTCGATGATGACCAGCTCACGGGCGAGGAGAATCACATCATGATAACTACCCTCGAGGGTTATGAGGGGGTAAGGGACTACTTTGGCAAGGACAAGGTCATACCGATATACATAGAGGTAGATGACATGGTGAGGATAGAGCGGGCGCTAAACCGCGAGAGGAAGGAGAAGAAGCCCTGTGTTGCCGAGGTCTGCAGGAGGTTTCTTGCCGATGAACAGGATTTTTCCGAGGAAAAGTTGGTATCCGCGGGGATCGATCACGCCATCGTAAACGATGATCTGGAAAAAGCGCTTGCCAATATAGAACAGATGATGTTGCAGTATTTGTAAAAATGTGTTATCATATGGGTATGAAATGCACCGGGAGGTGAGGCTATGGAACAGATCCGCATAGATGCCACACAGCAGATTAATCAGACGACGGAGGCAAGACAGGCAAGAACCTCGGATGATGAGTTCCGCTTTACTCTCATGAGCAAGATCGAGGAGGACGGTCTGGCGGAGCGCCTTGAGGGGATGATGAAGGAGATAACCCAGCAGGGCAAGAAGCTCGGAAAGCGCATGGACATACGCGACATGAAGCATTACAGAGCTCTGATCAAGGAGTTTTTGAACGAGGTTGTGAACAGGTCGCACAAGTTTTCCAGGGAGAATTTCCTGGACAGGAGAGGCCGCCACAGAGTATACGGTATGATAAAGAGGGTGGATGCCGCGCTGGATGAGTTGGCAGGTGAGCTGATAAAGGATGAGAAGGATGCCATAGCCATACTTGACAAGGTTGACGAGATCAGAGGACTATTGTTGGATATAGTTACTTAAGAAGGGAGAGACTATGTTTGCATTTTCAGAGATAGTCGGACATGAAGAGATAAAGTCTCATCTTGAAGAGGCGATCAAAAAGAAGAATCCTTTCCACGCATATATCTTTGACGGAGATGTCGGAGTGGGCAAGGAGACGATGGCAAAGACCTTTGCCGCCGGTCTTCTGTGTCAGGACTCGCACGGTCACGACAAGCCCTGCAAGGAGTGTATATCGTGCAGGCAGGTCGAGTCCATGAGCTCACCTGATGTGATATGGGTCACGCGCGCCAAGACGGATTACGGCGTGGATGAGATAAGGGAGCAGGTCATCGGAACTGTGGATATCCGCCCCTACTCAGCCCCGTATAAGGTATATATCATTCCTGAAGCGGAGAGACTCAGGGAGGAGTCGCAGAACGCTCTTTTAAAAACGTTGGAGGAGCCGCCCGAGTACGCGGTGTTCATCCTTTTGACAAGCAATATATCAGAGCTTTTGCCGACTGTGCTCTCCAGATGTCTTGTGATGGAGTTCCATCCGCTGAGCACCGGGACTGTAGAGGAGTTTTTGATCACGCAGTGCCAGACGCCCGATTATATAGCAAAGGAGAGCGCCGCCTTCGCGCAGGGCAACATAGGCAAGGCGATCAGGTATGCCGATGCCTCGGATGAGTTTGTCTCCCGGAAAAATAAGATCCTGGAGGTACTCAAAAATGTTGACAGGCTTGATGTGGTCGATATGGTCGAGTCAGCGATGAGTCTCGGAGCCAAGAAGGAGGAGCTGAGGGACTACATAGACCTGATGATGCTGTGGTACAGGGATGTGCTCATTTTTAAGGCAACGAAAAACATCAACCAGCTCATTTTTCAGAATGAGTCACAGGCAATAGCCTATGAGGCGCAGCACAGATCCTATGAGAAGATCGAGGAGATCATACAGGGATTTGACAAGGCAAAGGTCAGGATAAAGGCAAATGTAAATGTTGAGGTGACAATGGAGCTTATGTTTGCCACCATGAAGGAATAATGAAATAAATTCAGAGAGGAACTACGGATGAAAACTGTTGTAGGTGTCAGGTTCAGACAGGCGGGTAAGGTCTATTATTTTGATCCTGCGGGTAAGGAGCTGGCAAGAGGTGAACATGTCATAGTAAGTACTGCCAAGGGTACCGAGATGGGAACCGTCATTCTTCCCAATACCGAAATGGAAGAGGAAAAGCTTAAGGACACTGTAAAGAAGATAATCCGCATCGCCAATGAAAATGACAAGGAAAAGGAAAAGGAAAACCGGGAGAAGGAGAAGGAAGCCTTCGATATATGCAAGACCAAGATAGCAAGACACGGTCTGGAGATGAAGCTGATCGGAGCGGAGTATACCTTTGACCGCAACAAGCTGTTGTTTTACTTTACGGCAGACGGAAGAGTCGACTTCAGGGAGCTTGTAAAGGATCTTGCGGGAGTGTTCAGGACGAGGATAGAGCTTCGCCAGATAGGTGTCCGCGATGAGACCAAGATATGCGGCGGTATCGGCATCTGCGGCAGGGAGCTTTGCTGCAACAGCTATCTTTCCGAGTTTGCGCCCGTCTCCATCAAGATGGCAAAGGAGCAGTCGCTCTCGCTCAACCCCAGCAAGATATCAGGTGTGTGCGGAAGACTTATGTGTTGTCTTAAAAATGAGGAGCTGGCGTATGAGGAGCTGAACTCGCATCTTCCCAATGTTGGTGAGAGGGTGAGGACTCCCGAGGGGCTCAAGGGCGAGGTCGCAAGCGTGGGCGTGCTCAAGCAGAGAGTCCGCGTGATAGTCGATATGGACAATGATGAGCGTGAGATAAGAGAGTACGATGTGAAGGAGCTGAGCTTTAAGCACAGAGGTCCCAGAGAGCAGATAAAGGACAAGCATGACAAGGAGATAGAAAAACTCGAGCAGATGGATCGTGATGAAAGAAAGTCAAAGCTTGATGAGTGAGTATTTAAAACCGGGTGAACGTCTGGACGATCTGCAGCGTGATGGTCTGATGATCATACAGAATCCGGAGTGGTTCTGCTTTGGGATGGACGCAGTGCTTTTGTCGGCGTTTGCGCATATATCCAGGGGAGACAGATGTCTTGATCTGTGCACCGGCAACGGAGTAATACCCCTGCTTTTGTCGGCGAGAAGCGAGGGTGCTCATTTTACCGGGATCGAGCTGCAGTCCGACATAGCGGACATGGCGGCAAGGAGCGTGGAGTACAATGCCCTGTCTGATCGGATAACCATCATAAACGGTGACATCAGGGAGCTGTCGGAGCATGTGAAGCCCTCTACCATGGATGTCATCACGTGCAATCCGCCATACTTAAGCGAGACGGGAGGACTGATAAACCCTGCCGATCACAAGGCGATAGCAAGACATGAGATATGCGCAACGCTGGAGGATGTCGTGCGCGCCGGGACCAAGGCTTTGGTGTCCGGGGGACATTTTTTCATGGTGCACAGACCGTTCAGACTGACCGAGATCATACAGAGGATGTGTGAGGCGGGATCAGAGCCCAAGAGACTCAGGCTTGTCTATCCGTATGCTGACAGGGAGCCGAACATGGTGCTCATCGAGGGCGTGCGGGGAGCCAGATCAGGGATGGTGGTCGAGAAGCCGCTTGTCATATATGAGGGTAAAGGGATATACACCGATGAGGTGAAGGAGTTGTACGGAGGCTGATCTGATATGGCAAAAAAGTATATGATGGCTCTGGATGCGGGGACGACCAGCAACAGATGTATCTTATTCGATAAAAACGGACGCATCGTCGCACTTGCACAGAAGGAGTTTACCCAGTATTTTCCGAAGCCGGGCTGGGTCGAGCACGATCCGGACGAGATATGGTCGACCATGCTTGGAGTAGCCGTGGAGGCGATGACCAAGGCGGGGGTAAGCGCGGACGACATCGCGGGTATCGGTATCACCAATCAGAGAGAGACGACAATAGTATGGGATAAAAAAACAGGTGAGCCCATATACAATGCTATAGTGTGGCAGTGCCGCAGGACGTCCGAGTTTTGTGACAGGCTAAGGGAGAGAGGACTGACCGACGAGATCCGTATGAAGACCGGGCTTGTGATAGACGCCTATTTTTCCGCGACAAAGCTTAAGTGGCTGCTTGATAACGTCGAGGGAGCCAGAAACAGGGCAAGGGCAGGAGAGCTGTGCTTCGGTACGGTCGACACATGGCTTATATGGAAGCTGACAAGAGGACGTGTGCATGTGACGGATTACTCGAATGCGTCACGAACCATGATGTTTAACATCAATTCTCTTACGTGGGATGAGGATATACTCGGCGAGCTCGATATACCGCTCAGGATGATGCCCGAGGTCAGACCCTCGAGCGAGGTGTACGGAAGGACGGATCCGAAGTATCTGGGAGGACGTATAAGGATCGCGGGCATAGCGGGAGATCAGCAGGCGGCATTGTTCGGACAGACCTGTTTCAAAAAGGGTGATGCCAAAAATACCTACGGTACGGGCTGCTTTTTGCTGATGAACACCGGTACCAGGCCCGTGTTTTCCGAAAACGGTCTTGTGACGACGATCGCGTGGGGAGTTGACGGAGAAGTAAATTATGCCCTGGAGGGGTCTATTTTTATAGCGGGCGCTGCGATACAGTGGTTAAGGGATGAGCTTCGTCTGATAGACGCGGCAGACGATACGGAGTACATGGCGATGAAGTATCCCGATACCGAGGGCTGCTACGTGGTACCGGCATTTACGGGACTGGGTGCACCCTACTGGAACCAGTACGCAAGGGGAACCATCGTCGGGCTTACAAGAGGGGTCAACAAGTATCATATAGTTCGCGCGACTTTGGAGTCCATAGCCTATCAGACGCATGATGTCCTGGAGGCAATGGAGGCGGATTCCGGGATAAAGATAAGCTCCCTAAGGGTCGACGGAGGAGCCAGTGCCAACGATTTTTTGATGCAGGCACAGGCGGATATCATTGATACACAGGTCGTCAGACCGCGCATGCTGGAGAGCACGGCAATAGGAGCGGCATACCTGGCTGGACTGTCTGTGGGCTATTGGAAAAATGAAGCCGAGATAATCGCAAACCTGAGTGTGGATCGTACATTTGAACCGCAGATCAAGGAAGATGAGCGGGAGAGCAGGCTAAAGGGATGGAAAAAAGCGATCCGCGCGGCGCTCATAATGGGTGAGCCCTGAATTCAACGCTGACATGGAGGTGATGGCGTATGGAAAGACTTAATGATGTTGTCTATTATTATGAGAATTATACCCCGGTCGGAGATATAGTTGTACTTGCAACATGTCTTGTTTTTTTGATATTGATGAAGGTCGCCTACAATGTCAGGAGCAAAAACTATTCCCTTCTTCAGGGGATGATAGTGTGCCTTATGGCAGGGGCGGTGGGCAGTATCGTCTATCACATGCTCACCAATTATGTGGGGACTGTCGATTCCATTTATATCTACATTTCCCGGGGAACTCAGCATATCGCATTTTTCATATATCTTTATTTATATGTGTTTTATGTCATGGAGCCTTTGCAGCTCGATTATGTCACGGGCAGGAAATACATACTGGTATCAAC
>DMLD01000157.1 GCA_003453515.1 Lachnospiraceae bacterium | reverse complement strand
AGCGCCGAGATCAACGGCGAACCCTCATATTGCTCCATCAACCGATACAAAACCTACAAGATAGTGATCGCAAGACACAAGGATGTAGTCAATAAAAATATCCTGGTACCTCTCGTCCTTGTCTGTGTTTACATGCTGCTTGCAGCCACCGTGATCGTGTTCATCGTCAAGCGCATGACAAAACGAATCATAAACGAGCACAACAGGGCAAACACCGATGCCATGACCTCATTTTTCAATAAACGCGCCTACGAGGATCGCACAAGGCGCTATGATTCGGGGGAATACGAGCCGACGCTGGTCTACGTCTCCATGGATCTTAATGGTCTCAAAACCGTAAACGACACCATGGGTCACACAGCGGGAGATAAGCTCATCTGCGGTGCTGCCGCATGTATGAAGCAGTGCTTTGGGAACTACGGCGAGCTGTTCAGGGTCGGCGGCGATGAGTTCACTGCGCTCATTTTTGCGGATGAGGACAGGCTGACCATGATCAGGATGGACTTTGCCGAGGAGCTTGAAAAATGGTCGGCAGAGAACGACCTTGACCTGTCGGTTTCCTGCGGATATGTGAGGGTATCTGAGGTTCCCGGGCTTTCCTTTGCCGAGATAGCAAAGCTTGCCGATGACAGAATGTACGAAAATAAGGATGAATATTATCAAAAGAAAAAAGCCGCAAGGCGAAGGGATTAGGGATCCGTCGCCTCACCGCTCACTGCCTGACCCGTAGCCACTACGCTCTGGTCAAACTTCTGCTCGTTCTGAGTCTTCAATATGCCGAATACAAGGGCAAAGCCAAACACGACCCCGACAAACACCAGCATAAAGATGATAGTGGAGAGCACGAGCCTTACCTTTGTTTTTTTGCTTGTTACCATCATAATGCTTATATCCTTCTCTGTACCTGATCCGGATTCATCGCATACATCATTGCCGACTCATCCGATATGATACCCTTTTTGTACAGATCCACGATGTACTGATCCATGGATATCATGCCAAGCGGTGCTGAGGTCTGGATCACGTTGTCGATCTGATAGTTTTTGGAATCCCTGATCATGTTGCTGACAGCGGGTGTGATCTTCATTATCTCAACCGCAGGGACCATACCGCCGCCATTTTTCGGGATGAGCTGCTGTGATACTATGCAGTTGAGCACGAGTGAAAGCTGTATACGTATCTGCTCCTGCTGATCGGCGGGGAAGGAGTCAATGATACGGTCGATCGTGTTGACCGCGCCCTTTGTATGCAGCGTCGCTATGACAAGATGCCCGGTCTCCGCCGCCGACATCGCCGTGCGTATGGTCTCCGCGTCTCTCATCTCCCCGAGCAGTATCACGTCGGGCGCCTGTCTGAGGCACGCTCTCAGTCCACTCAGATAATTCTCCGTATCTATGGCAATCTCTCTCTGTGAGATAATTGCCTTGTTATCCCTGTGCAGATACTCTATCGGATCCTCAAGCGTGATGATGTGTGCAGATCTGGTCTTATTTATCTGATCGATGATGCACGCCTGCGTGGTCGACTTTCCGCTTCCGGCAGTTCCGGATATGATGATCATACCGTGCTTGACCTTGGAGAGCTCTATGACCGACTCGGGTATGCCCATGTCGTGATAATCAGGTATATCAAATGCAACTATACGGATAACGCACGACTGCGAGCCTCTCTGAAAATACGTGTTGACACGGAATCTTGCAAGGTGTCCGATGGCAAAGGAAAAATCATCGTCACCCTTTTTCAAAAAGTGATCCTTGCTTCGTCCGGCACTCTTGTATATCTCGTCGATAAGCGCCTCGCACATATCAGGCATGAGCCTCTCGCCGTCGTCATAAATATTTACAATATTACCTGCCACCTTGTAGCTGAGCGGACCTCCGGTTATGATAAATATATCCGACGCCTTGTTCTCAACTGCCTTGCTGAGTATCTCTTCCAAATTTGCCATATGCTTACTCCTAAGTCGTTTGCAGTAACAACTGATCCTGTCAGTGTTTTATTCCTCGATCGTAGTCATACCCGGGAGCTCCGTGCTTCCGTCGCCTCCGAATACCGGCATACTGTCATCCGGCTTCCAGTCTCCGGTATATACCTTCTGCCAGCGCTCTATCCTGTAGCCCGCTTCCTCGCCCTTTCCGAAGCGAAGCAGAACCTCTGCCTGAAGCTCCTGGTTTTCATCTATCCTTACGGAAAAGGAAGCGTACTCATCCCAGTCCACATAGCCGACACCCTCAGCTATGATCGACTTGACTCCGCTCTTTGAGGTCGTAGCCTTGTATATGGTCACTCCCTCCGGCTCATGTCCCGCGCGAAGCTCGGCGAGTATCCCCTCCGCCTTGGTATCTGCCCTGTAGTACTGTGTCACGCTCTCCGTAGACTTCGTGGTAAGTGAAGCGTTGGCGGTCGCGGTCGACAGAGACAGCAGCGCGAATACAACAAAGCAGAGCACGGCAAAGATGGTAAGTATGGAGCTTCCACCTACCGTAGTAAAAGACATTTTTCTTTTTTTGCGTTCTTTTTCCATATTGTCCACCATTACAATGATCTGCTCTTATCCTGCTGTCTGCTCCGACAGCTGCCACATAGTTTCCGTTTCATAGATGGGATCGGCATTGCTCTCTCCATCATCTGTTATCTCGTAAACATATACCTTCGCGCTCTGGCTCATCGCCTCTCCGTCAATGGTTATCGTCTCCATAGCGTCGATGAGGACTCTGAGTCCGTCCTCCTCATATATCCGTTCCACCGAATCACCGGTATCGTCCGTCGTTGGAATGAGCGTTCCCTTCAGCCTGTCTGCCGCTGCCTTCAGATCACCGTGATAAGCCTTGCATACCTCTATGACCTCGCTCGCACGCATGGCAGCCGTCTCCTTCGTGGTACCGGTCTTTGAAAGATTATCCGAGTATACAAATGCCTGCAGACAAATAGCTGCCGCAAATGCAAACACAAAAACCATGATAAGCTGCTCCATCAGCGAGAGCGGCGCCTTGCTCCTTTGATAACTCATACTCACCTCATAATAATCACACTGATCGACCCGTTATCCGGCCGATGCACATAATGTCCGTAAACGATCAGCCTACTCCGCCGCTGTCGGCGCCGGGCTCATTTATATCGGTGCCGGCTCTTCCCGACACACCCGCTATTGACCTGACAGCCACACTCGTGTGGTTGACCCTGTCGTCGGTATCCGTCGCCTTGATCGTCACAAGTCCGTCACTCATCTCAAACTCCAAGCCGTTTGCGTCGAGTATCGGAGAGCCCGCCTCAGGCTCGATATTGTTGTTCGCTATGGTCAGTATCTCGTAGACCTGACCCTCATAGTAGTATATACGCTGGTCATATATATCGCCCTCGATCTCCCTGTAGAGGTGAAGCGTATTGACCCCGTCATCGACCTTCGGATCGGAGAAGCCTCCCACGGCTACCGACCCCACGGCATCCGCCGAGCGTATCTTGGCAGCAACATAGGACGTTATGATCCTTTTGTTGTATGCGTCGTTGTCCCTCTCAACAAGCCTTCTGTAGGAGTTGGCTCCCAGCGCCAGCACCGCGATCACCGTTATGGCAAACACGGCGAAAAGCACGAGGACAAATGCGCCTTCGATATTATGCTGTTGTCCCTTTGCTCTTCTCATCCCACGTCACCCTCCGGCTCCTTTTCCATAACAGTTATCTGCGGCATGATATTGTCTCCGAATATCTCGTAGAACACGCCGTATCTTTGATGGTCGATCTGTATACCGTAATTTTTCTCCATATACTCGACATTGGGCGGATAGACCCCCTCCGTCGCATAGCACGTCATGACAGCCTTGCGCACCGAGTCCTCGAGCTGCTTAAGGCTCTCGCCCTCCTGCCCGCGCCCAAGCTTCTCCGAGGCGAACACAAGCACCACGGCGGCACATATCGGCACTATTATCAGTAAAAATGACTTGATGATCGATCTCATTTCTCTCCTGCTCCAAGCACAGCTTTCCGCTGATTTTTTCTGAAAAAATTCCCTATCCGATCGACGACATGATGTTTACCAAAGGCAGCATCACCGCCACGAGTATGATACCGACAAGGATGGATGTGATGATAACTATCGTGGGCTCTATCTTGCCGACCTTTCTCTCTATGTCCATCTGGACAGCGTCATCCATGCGCCTTGCTATCTCTGCCATGGCGTCGTCGGATGTACCTGACTTTGCTCCGAGGTCGAGAATCCTGCAGTAGGATGCCTCTAGTATCTTCTCCTCTCTGAACGACTCCGCTAACGGCTCTCCTCTCTCGAGGCGCTCCAGACACTGCTCATATCTCTTTTGCACCTTGGGCGTGGTATCCTGAAACTTCATCGCGGTCCTGAACGAGTCCTCAATGTTTAGTCCCGAAGCCATACCCATTGCCATGGCCGATGCAAACCTGGACTCTGCCATGCGTCTTGCCAGACCTACACTCCCAAAGAGCTTTTTGTAAAGGTTCAGTATGGCGCTCCTAAGCACCCTGCTTCCCGTGATGGCTCCCGCAGCAACAACTATCAGTCCAAGTATCACGCAGAGCACCGGCATGATGTTGCCGAGAGTGTTTCCAAAGGACAGCAGCAGCCTGGCAGTCCCGCTCATGGTGCCGCCCAGCTGCTCATATACACGATTGAAAATAGGGAGTACCCGCACCAGAAGTACCACGATGATAACTATCATCAGTACCATAAGGATAAGCGGATATAGGATCGCGCTCCGTATCTGATTCGATATCTGTACCTGACTCTCATAGTAGTCAGCCAGCGCGCGAAAAGACTGCTCCAGACGACCGGTCATCTCACCGGTATCTATCATATCTGCCACGTACTTGGGAAAGCACCCCGCCTCGCGGATCGCTTCCGAAAACGGGCGTCCCTCTCCGACGATAGCTGCCATATTTTTAAGCATATCCTGATTCTTCCTGTTCGGCTCGTCGTCCGCAAGAAGATATAATCCGTCCTCCGTCCCGATGCCGGAGTGCAGAAGCAGTGACATCTCGAGACAGAAGGCGGATACGTATTCATTGCTGAGAATCTTTTTACTCATAAAACTCGTCCTTAATCTGTATTTACATCTACATCAGTAGCTGTATTTTGCTTTGTAGTTTTTGACATTGTTGATATACTTCATAACTGTCTTGCTTGAGTTACCGGTGGAGGCAAACGTCGGATCCATGAGCTTCCACTTGTTGCCCGCGATATATATGGCACCGGTGATCCAGCCCTTCTTCCTGCTGTAGACATTGATCCAGGCATGGTACTCCGATCCGGTATATCCGATAACAAGCTTCACCGGCACGCCCTGACTCCTGAGCATCGCGGTCATGGTAGCGGCGTAGTCAAAGCATATCCCCTTCTTTTTCTTGTATATCGTATCAAGTACGGGCAGATAGCCTGCCTTGACGGTCTTTGCCTTGTTGTAGTCGTACTTGAAATACTTGATGACCCACTTGTATACCTTCTTCACCTTCGCAAGATCGGTAGTCGCCTTCTTGCACAGGCTCTCCGCCTTCTTCACGCACTTTGTCGATGCCTTGTAGTCCACGTACTGATTGGGGCGGATATACGGCTGAAACTCGTTTTGCATACTCGCCGAGAAGCTCGCCGAGATCACTGTCGCATACGAGTTCCCGCTGACATTTTTCAAAACGGTCACCTTGTATGTGCCGTTGCCCTCGGTAAGCGGCAAAACCTCGTATCTGCTCTTGCGTATGGTGTATGTATATGTCGCACCCGTGGGTCCCGTGACCTGAGACTTGATAGTCTTGGACGTCGACTCGAGATACTTGACATTGATATATCCGTTGGCGGCACCCGAATAGTCGATGATGCAGTTATCATTCTTCTCGACCTTCGCGCCGGTAGGCTCCGTGGACTCAATGACTATCTCCGCAAGGCTGTCCTTCGGATCGTCAATAGCAGCTCCGAGCACGATCGCTGCACACACGGCAAACACGGATAATCCGATCCTGCCAATCTTCATATCTAATTCCCCCCATTCTCATATCAGACAGTTCAAAGCCGTCACTGTTAACGGCTCAACTTCAAACCTCTCACGCATATTATACGACTATATGAGAAAAATATCAAGGTCAAACTTGTGTCACTTTATTACTGTTCACGACTGACAGCTGTGTGGAGTGAAAGCCGTGACTTATGATTCACCGGTTGCCGCAACCTAAAACTCCCACGGCACAACCGCCCATGTCATACTTTCCGTCCATGTCTTTCCGTTGCCGCGTTTGACATCGAGTGAGTTGATCGCAACGGAATATACGGATGTCTTTGTCTCGCTGCCCACATCAAAGAGGGAGCCGAGGTCGCTTATGACATAGTATTTGTCGTCAATTTTGCCAAGATACATCATTATATGAGATCCCGGAAACATAAGCATGGAGCCGGGTGTGAGCTTGTCATATATCGCTTCCTTTTGCGCAGTGCTCATCTCTGTGAGGTCATACCTTGTCGTCGGCATCTTTATCTGAGCGGAAGTATTACGCGGCAATGTAAGTCCGAAGCACCTGTAGATATTTCTCATATAAAGCGAGCAATCCATGGCTCCGAGCATACCTCCCCAGCCGTAGCGGTCACCAAGGCACTTAAACGCGGTTTCCAATATATTTTTAACGGTCAGGTCGAGATACCCGATCGACACATCGTGATGTACCGGTATGAGCGCAAGGGTCTTCTCGAGCTTGCCGTCTGCCGCTCTGGTCGGAAGATATACCGTATAGCTGCTCCACGGATAACGCTCCTCTATCTGTGCCGGGATGTCGCTTTTGCCTACCAACGGCAGGATCGTTCCGAGATAAAGGTCTGCCTTTGATGTTTTGGGACTGGTATAGGATTCCTCGAGGACAATATGACTTGAATCCACTACCAGTGAATTCTCATCGGTGGGATAGGCCTGCGCCAACCACTCCTCCTTGGAATCACATATTGCGATCTTATCCGTCTCGATCCATCCCGAGCAGTTATCCGTAAGGACATGTGCGTACTTCCCGTCCTTTGTCGTGAGTCCGATAAGTATCGGTTCATTTACATTCGCGGATGTATTGATAAACTCGCTGTCCGTATCTGTGGCTGACCACCCCACATACGCATTGGTCGGTGCCATCCAGATATCGGCGCGCTTAGTTACAACACCGTATTTTCTTGTGTCGTTATCCGAGCTTGCAGCAGCTTCCACATTTGCCTTCATCTCGGCAAACCACTTATCCATGGCAGCCGTGTCAAGCTTTTCACCGTCTCTGTATATCTCTGTCCTTGATCCGATCCTGCCCTCTCCTCTGACATCGTCAAGCTCACTTAGAAGCCCGTTTTTTGAACTGTTAGAGTTATAATTTATGTCCCTGTTTTTCAGATCATTCATAAGAGCTCCGTCAGCCTTCATCGTCAGGGCGTTGACACTGTCGAGCTTATCCCTTTTGAGCAGTACCTTCGTCGGATCGGATACCTTGTTATACCAGTACGCTGCCGTGGTCATATCATTGGTCACATCGCTTTGGAACATCTGATTGCCCTCCGTCGCGGCACTTGGTTTCGGCGTTGCAACAAGTACCTTCTTGACTGTCACCTTACATGTATAGCTCTTTTTCCCAAGCTTTGCCGTTACCTTGGCACTGCCCGACTTGACGGCAGTGATCCTTCCCTTTTTGGTGACCTTAACGATAGTTTTTTTCGAGGACTTCCATGTGACCTTCTTGTCCTGCTTTTTGGTGGTATTAAGCAGGATGAGCTGCTCGCTGTCACCGGGATAAAGCGTGGTCGCTGTCCTGCTTATCTTTACCTTGCCTGCCGCATCCGCATTCGGTGCAGGCGTCGGAGCCACCTGACCCGCGATAAGCCCCATGACTAAAAATGCCACGATCTGTTTTTTGATATTCTTCATTTCTTATCATTCCTTTCTTGCTATTTCTTGCCTATTTAAGCTTAACACCAAAAATATTGCACCCTCTGGTCCCCAACACAAGAATATTGTTGTATACCGCAGGCGACGCCTCAACATTGCCGCTGCCCATATCCAGCTCGTAGAGAGTGTCTCCGCTGATGCCGTCAAGCATCATAAGATGCGAATCACTTCTCGCGTAGCAGACCACATCCTTGCCGCCCTCGTTCGAGTTGTAAACACATACCGGAGATGACCATGTATATGGTCCTGCCTGCTCCCACGCCTTCTTGCCGTTTTTCTTCTTGAACGCGACGATCACTCCGCGTCCCAGACCTCCGGTCTTGGCCACGGTCACATATATATAATCATCAAGTGTGTTGTGTCCGAGCGCTATGGTCGACTGTACTCCGCCGGAATTGCCCTCGACGGACTGACAGGTATAGGATTTCGACCAGACTACGGAGCCGTTCGCGGCGTCGATCTTCCATATGGGTATCTTTGCCGAGGACGAGCTCCTCCACCCCAGATGGAACGAGGTGGATATATATAGATACAGCTTTCCGTCCTCCACCGACAAAACCGGAGTGGAGTTGGAGTCATCGAGTATGTCCTGCACCCACTTGAGCTTAAGCTTGTTTAGATCCAGGCACATCAGATGACCGCCGTTATCCGCGATGTAGAGATATCCCTTGTATATAGCGCAGCTGTCCTCCATGCCGTACCAGTAGTTCGAGCCGTTGTTGCGCTTGCCTTTGTATCGCCATTTGACGATCCTTGACGGCTTAACCGATATCTTTCCCTTTGCCTCGTTGTACTTGGTATTGAGCTTTATCAGATAAAGTATCCCGTTCTCACCCGGCTGTATGAGGGTATCCGTTTCAGCGTCAACAAGTGTCGATGAGTCGAAAAATGAGAGCGAGCCCCTCAGGGAAAACGGATCAACGCTTCCGTACTCATACAGGATCTTGCAGTGTATGAGATCTATGATAAATGCTCTGGATGTGCCGGCTGCCGAGTTGTAGCCCGAGCCCACATACATAAGCGGATATCCCCTTGGATCCAAGGCACCCGCTCCCTTGTAGACAAACCCGGTATGCATCGGCTCTCTGGTCTTCTTGCCTGATTTTATATCAATAAAATATATGTATCCGTCCAGACTCGCGTATATGGCTTCTACCAGCTCATCATCATCCTTTGCCCACTGCTCCATGTTCATATGGACCTTGGTCTCCCTTGGCCAATGTATGAGAAGTGGCTGTCCCGTCCATCCGTTTCCGCTCCAATACTGCCCGCCTACGGTCATGTTGGTCGTGCGGACATTCCACATTTTTTTGAGCTTGTACTTGGACATCTTCGCCCTGCCAAAGGCAGGAGCATCCCTGAAATTGTTCCCCCTGAAGGTGATAACTCCCTCAAGCTTGGTATAGTCAGTCGGAGACCCAAACTCTATCACATCATCGCTTTTGTAATCCTTGACCGAATCAAGTGTTGTTCCGTCAACATTGATATTGGTGTACTCCATCATCACCGAGGGCTTCGTCTCGTCGGTGCTGCCTATCTTGAAATCCGTTACCTCGTACGGATCGGGTGTTGGCTCGACTTTGGCAGCTTCACCGCCATCGTTTGTCTCACCGCTCTCTCCGGAGTTTGGAGCTTCGTCGTTTGTCTCGCCGTCTGCGCTCTCCTCCCCGGCAACGGTATTTTCCGCGCCGCCGCCTTCTCCTGCCTTATCTCTCATAAAAAGCATAACTACCGCGACCGTCAACACGATAAGCGATATGCATATCATGACCGTCAGGGTCTTGGCTGTTTTCTTACTCATTTTTACACCTGCACTATTTTATATTTATCTCGGAATCTTAGGTTTTTCTTATAAACTTTGCCTTGCAATTCGGACATGTAATCTCTATTTTTCCGTGTCCGAGCGGTACTCTTATCTTCTTCTTGCATGTCGGGCATTTAAGCAAAAGCTTGCCCTCTTTTCTCGCCTGCCTTTTTTGTGAGCCAAATGAAAAAGCATCCTTCACGCCTCCCCACCAGCTGACAAAGCGTTGGTTCTCAGCCACCCGTTTGTTGATATTTCTCGAGAGTATCCTCAGAAAAAAGCACACGATTACCGCTGCCTGCAAACCAAAAAGCACCGAGTATACTACGCCTACTATCGGTCTTCCCAGCCTGAACGACATGATAAAATCCCCGGATCTGAATATAAAGCTGAGAATGGTCCTTGTCAGCATCAGTACCAGATAGACAACAAACAGGGCAATGTTTAACTGATCCATTCTCGCGTATCGCCCCATCATCACGCGTCTTAACCAATTCATGTTTGATGACCTCCCTATCGAATTTGTGCAACAGCTGCTGCACAGATCACTCATCCGGTTCTTTAACTATTGACCTAGTTTAATAATTTCTATTGCACAACATTATACTAAAAACCCGCTCAAAATGCAAGTCAGACTTGAACTTGCCTTCTTTTTTTAGTATACTTGTTTTTATGGAAAATAAGGTATTTGTGTTAGACACACATCAGCTGGAGGATCAAAAGCTCTTTGATAAATACTGTCATCGCATGCGGCAGACGCGGCGTGACCGTGTGGAGCGTATGCGTTTTCCCGACGGCAAAAGGCTTGTTCTGGGCGCCGGTATAATTACTGAAAAATGCCTTGACTACGCAGGGAAACCGGAAGCACCCATCACAGTCACCGATGCCGGCAAGCCCACCGTGGATGGGTTATACTTCAACATATCCCACACCTCACATATGGTTGTGGGTGCGGTATCGGACAAGGAAGTCGGGGTCGATATAGAACACATAAGAAGCTTTGATAAGCCGCTGCTAAAAAGAGCGTTCACGGAAAACGAGAGAGCATCCGCAGAAGAAAAAAAGACGCGTGATGCTTATTTCACGCGCCTTTGGACTATCAAAGAAAGTGTGATGAAGTGGTACGGTCTCGGACTTTCGCTTGATCCCGGACACATAGAGATCACCCGGGAGGATAAGGACATCCGCGTCAGTCTGATCGACAAGCCGGAGCTTCCCGACCCGTCATTACTTCACTTTACCCTGTATGAGCACCTCGGCTATCTGATAACGGTCTGCTCGTGTGACTTTCCCTTCACCTCTGATATAACGCCGCTCGCCCTTACCGCTGACGGCGTCCTGTAGTATGTTCTTCTCGTCACAGCAACAGTGCATCTTGTAGTTTGTTTTCTCCCTTACCACTGACGGCGTCTTATGGTACGCTCCCATCGTAGCAGCAGTGCATCTTGTAGTTTGTTCTTCCCATCACAGCACTGCGGCAGGAGTTTGCTCACAGCGAGCCATCGTCAGATGCGAGTCGTGAGCAAAGCTCCGACCGCGCAGTGCGTCTGTAAGAGCATATAAAATTACACTGATGCCTACTTAACATTACCATAAGCAACGCCGTCATAATTCGCCACATCGGCGTCGATCAGCTCCTCGTGCATATCCGCCATATCCTGATATCCGCTTACCGTCTGCCACGAGCTGAAGGTAAGCGAGGTAGAGCCGAGTATCGATTTGTAAGAAGCGTTGATCTCATATGACCCGTCCTTCAGCTTTTTGATATCATCGTACTGGACGGGGAAATATACCTTGGTCGGTTTAAAAGCCTTGGGCTTTTCCTTGCTTGAGACCGTAGCCGAGTAAACCACATACACCTTGTTGTACCCCGACCACACGTCATTACTCTTATTTGTCAAAAGATAATAGCCCTCGTATGTCACATCCGAAGCCTTTATGGACGACCTTCTGTACGAATCGGCGAAGTATTCGGTAACATAGTTCTCCGTGGAGGTCTTCATGATGTCGAGCGCGGCGTCCTCCAGTTCGGTGTTCTCAGTGATATACGCATCCACATTTTCTACCTTGAACTCCTTGCTGGTCGATGAGAATTTGACTCCGTACTGTGCTGCAAAGCTCTCCTCATTATAGCCCTCGACCTTGATCGTTACGGTATCGCCGAGCTTCAGCCTTTCATTTTTATCTACAGAAAAATATACGAGGCTAAGCGCCTTCTCACTGCTTGAATTCCTGTATGATAAATATATGTTCGGCGAGGTCCCCTCGAACGTTACCTCCAGATTCTCAAAGGGATCGATCTCCTTGACCTCACCGAGCTCCGAAACCGTAAAGGTCATCGGCTCCCCTTTGAACTCCGCCTTGATATCCTTTGCCTTTTCATTGTCAAAGGTATATGTGACCGTGACAGTATCGCCGTTGCTTAAGCCCTTTGTCTTGTCAAGCTTTGCATCGAGGGCGCTTACCGCAGTGTATATTGAAAAAATATCCCCGAGATCGCCTCCCAGATCGCTAAAATCCGAGATGTCGCTGTTTTTGAGCTTGTCGACGTCTATTCCCATATTTTTCGCAATCTCTATCGACAGCTCGCTCGTCTTGAAATCAAGCTCTGCGGTTCCGTTTCCGTTGATGCCTTCAAACGTGACCTCCGTATAATCCTGAAGGTTATAGACTGTTTTCTTGGATGTTGCCAATACAACGATCAACAAGGTTATGGCTGCAGCAACGAAGAATACCGAACCACCAATGATCCCGAAGAGTACGGGCTTTGATAATCCCTTCTTCACGACAGTGGCTCCTACCGTGGCGGCATTGTTGATACCGCCCTGATATGCTGCCTGATCTCCGGCACCCATAGCGCCGATTCCCACTGCACTCTCACTCGCCGTGCCGACATAGCCCATGGTCTGCTCAGCCATCTGCTCGGCTCCGGACAAATTGACGTTATCCTCCACCTCTTTTACCGGGTCGTATGAGTCCTCGTTTCCTTCGGCCTCATCACCGGTGCTATCCGCCTGAGAATCTGCTTCTGCATCCCCGGTGCCATCTGCACTTACATCACCGGCACTATCAACTGCCTGAGCATCCGCAACTACATCACCGGCACCGTCCGTTACCTGAGTATCCGCGCTATCATCGCCTGCATCGGCACCGTCAACGATATCCGCTATCGCCGGATCCACCCCGGCATACGAATCGATGGTTGCCTCCACCAGCTTTGCTCCGCAGGACTGGCAAAATTTGCTTCCGTCAGGGATCGTCTGACCGCACTTTGGACAAAACATGAAACTACCTCCTTCATCATACATACAATTTGAATTCAACTATGGTCTTGCCGTCGACATTCTGAGATAGAGCCCTGTCCAGAGTGTCCAGATTCTGGTTTATCCTTCCTATTCTGGTCGGATACGCTCCCGTCTCGTGCGTGGTCGTCGCCAGCTTCAGACCGTAGCTCCCATAAAGAAATACATCCCCCTTCTCCACATACCTCGATGAAGAAACGTATGTTGTCAATCCCGTAGTGAGATATGCTATCTTCTCTTCTTCGCCCACCGGCCCCATATTGAAGCTCTTGATAGTACCGTTTGACACTCCGTTGTAAAAGGCAGTGGCACCGGCATTTGCATAAAGCTGGAGCGAATAATAGAATATACTGTTTATCTGCATAACTATAACTCTGTTGGACAGAGCCTCAGCCATCGTGTCCGCAGTCGGTGCGGGCGTAGCCGTCGGTGTGGCACTTGCCGCGGGGGTCGCTGTAGCTTCGGTGTCATCCCCGTCATCGGTCGGGCGCTCGTAGCCGCAGTTGGAACAATAGTGCGAGGTGTTCATGAAGCCGCATATCGGACACTCCCACTGCTCTGCCTTTACCTTGACCTTGCAGGTATAGGTTTTCTTCGTGCCGGACGGATACTTGATAACACCCTTTACGACCGCGGTTCCCTTTGCCTTTCCCACCACGGTCACCTTCTTCTTTTTCTTGTTGGTAAGCTTCACATAGGACTTGCCCGACTTGATCGACCAAGTCACCTTATACGATGTGTTCTTCATCGTGAGCACCTTTGACGAACCGACCCTGACAGTCATTGTTTTTTTGCTCAGAGCGGGCGAGGCTGCGCTTGAATCCCTGTCGCTTGCCACGACAGGCGATGACAGGCTCATCAAAAGCGTCAGACAAAGAAGTATCGATATATACGGATCCCTCTTCAATATATCCACCTCCGTTATCTCTCACATTTGGTAAAGTTTTCTCATTTGCGGAGTAACTCTTTGACTATTTTACCACAGAAAGCGGAGTTTGAAAAGAGTTTTAGGTTGAAAAATATTTCGAAATGAGTTATTCTGTTTTGGGGAGGATTTTTGCAAAGATGAACAAAAAAGTACTCACTATACTTGAATACGACAAGATCATAGATATGCTTGCCGCCGAGACGCACTCGGGCGTTGCCGCATCCAAGGCGCGCAGGCTCACTCCGTCGTCAAACCGCGATGAGATCATATCCTGGCAGGCGCAGACCAGTGCCGCACTTGACAGGCTGCTGCGCTTTGACAGGCCGAGCTTTCACGGACTCACGGATCCCAGGGCAGCCATACGCCCACTGGAAAAGGGCGGCGTTCTCGGTGCAGGCGAGCTTCTCGATATATGCCGTCTGCTGGAGCTCGCGGCAGATGCCATCCTCATAGGCTCCAAGCCCGAGGAGAGAGATATCCTGAGCGGCATGTTTGACGGACTTACGGATATACCCGAGCTTCGAACCGAGATCAAACGCTGCATCATCTCACCCGAGGAGATCGCAGACGACGCGAGCGCCGAGCTCAAAAGCATCAGAAGGACGATACGCGGCATGGATGCACGCATCCGCGACCAGTTAAACAAAACCATTGCCTCATCCTCTGACATGCTCAGAGAGACCATAGTTACCATACGCGACGGAAGATACTGTCTACCGGTGCGATCGGAGTTCAAGAGCTCCTTTCCCGGGATGATACACGACAGGAGCTCGACCGGCTCGACATTTTTCATAGAGCCGATGGAGGTCGTGAACCTAAACAACGAGCTCTCGACGTGGTTTGCAAAGGAACAGGACGAGATCTCGAAAATACTTAAGGACCTAAGCCTTCTCCTCGCACCGCACACCGAGGTCATCTCGGCTGACTTTTTGCTGCTGCTGGACTTGGACTTCATCTTTGCCAAGGCGGCTCTTTCAAGAAAAATGAACGCAACGGAGCCCCTTTTTCAAGGAAAATATATACAGCTTAAGTCTGCCAGACACCCGCTTATCGATCCTAAAAAGGTAGTCCCCATAGACCTCACACTTGGCAGGGAGTACGACCTTTTGGTCATCACGGGTCCCAACACCGGCGGCAAGACCGTGACCCTAAAGACCGTCGGTCTATTTGAACTGATGGGCATGGCCGGCCTCCACATC
>DMLD01000060.1 GCA_003453515.1 Lachnospiraceae bacterium | reverse complement strand
GGCACGAGCGCGTACTGTTCACGGTGGGCGCCGAGCTGTATCCGATAAGCATCAATGATATACGATATCTTCAGTGCGAGGGCAGAGGCGTGAAGGTTTTTACCATGACGGGTGAGCTGCTTGTACCGTCGCTGTGTATATCGGAGTTTGCCAATGAGTATTCCGATGCGTTTTTGCAGATACACAGAGGGACGGTAGTGAACAGCGATATGGTCAGATGTATCAATTTTTCGGCGGGGATAATGGAACTTAGGGATGACGGTGAGAGGCTTGTCATCGGTCGGACATATCTGCCCGTGCTCAAGAAGCGTTTTGGCAGATAGGGCGTCCTAAAAGCTGATATGACAGGAGTATTACTGAGGAAACGATGATCATGTCAGCGTTTTCTTAATGAAGTGTGACTTCTTGACGAATGGAGAATAAAGTAATATAATGAGGTCATCTGACATAAGGATGGTCTTGGAAATGAAGGAATTGTTTCTGATACGACACGGTCGGCAGGATTCGAAGCTGTGCAATGTTGATGTGGGACTGGGACCCGAGGGCAGAGCGCAGGCGGAGCTTGTCGGCCGTCGTTTGTGTAATTACGGAATAGAGAGGGTATATACGTCTACGCTGAAAAGGGCAAAGGAGACAGGAGCCGTGATAGCTGATCTGATCGGTGCCGCGACAGAGGAACTTGACGGGATAGAGGAGATACATTTCGGCGGTTTTACGGGGAAAACGGATGAACAGATAAGGCATCTGTACGGAAGCTTTCAGGAGGAAAGACGTAAGCACGAGGCTGACATACCGTTCCCGGTCGGCGGCGAGTGCGGTGCCGATGTTGTAAGGCGCGCCATGCCCATGATCATGGAGGTGTGCAGGCGCGAGGAGGATGTCATCGCAATCGTCACGCACGGTGGGGTGATCAGATCGGTTTGTGCGCATATACTCGGCGCCGATCAAAAGGATAAGTTAAAATTCGGGATCGATCTGGAGAATACGAGTATAACGGAGCTTATATATGATCCGGAGAGGGATTTCTTCTTTTTGGAGAGATTCAACGATTTTGCGCATCTGGAGGGGCGCCCCGAGCTGTTAAGGGCCGGGTGGAAGACATCGTTGGAGAGAGCGTAGTAAGAGCTGACAGGATGGTGAGATCGCCGGAGAGAGCGTAAACAGAGTATAAGAAGGGGTTATTTATATGGATTTTCGTAAACTGATGAGTGAGAGGGTTGTTCTGCTTGACGGGGCTACCGGATCAAATCTGCAAAACGCGGGTATGCCTGTAGGCGTATGTCCGGAGGATTGGGTGCTCAAAAATGAGCGCGTTTTTATCGATCTTCAAAAAAAATATATCGAGGCAGGGTCTGATGTTTTATACACGATGACATTTGGCTGCAATCGGATCAAGCTCGGGGAATACGGGCTTGAGGACAGGCAGGGCGATATGATCCGTGAGCTTGTGAGCCTGTCAAAGCGCGCCGTGAGCGAGTCCGGAACAGACAGGGATATCTATGTGTTCGGAGATATCTCCATGACCGGTCAGCAACTTCGGCCGGTCGGCAGGCTGGAGTTTGATGAGCTTGTGGATGTATACAGGGAGACCGCCCGATATATGGAGGATGCAGGGGTCGACGGCTATGCTATAGAAACGATGATGAGCCTTTCGGAGAGCAGGGCTGCCCTGCTCGCAGTCAGGGAGGTCAGCGATAAGCCCGTTATAGTTACACTCACATATGAGAGCGACGGCAGGACGCTGTACGGCACATATCCCGAGACCGCGGCATGTGTGCTCGAAGCAATGGGCGCCGATGCCGTCGGGATCAACTGCAGTATGGGGCCTGACGTGATGGGAGAGCTTCTGGAGAGGATACGCAGTGTGTCCGATATCCCCATAGTCATAAAGCCAAACGCCGGTGTGCCAACGCTGATCGACGGGAAGACCTGCTACAATATGGGCGACGGGGAGTTTGTCAGATACATGCTGCCCCTGATAGACATGGGAGCCGATATAGTCGGCGGGTGCTGCGGGACTGATGAGAGGTATATAAGGGGGTTAAAGAGTGCTCTTGACTCCGTGAAAAATGATCGGAAAGCGTCGGCTGATAAGGCATCGGGGGCTGACAGCCATAAACCGGAGGGGATGAGATTTCTCACGACGGAGCGAACCGTGACCCGGATAAAAAACGGCGGGAGATTTGTCATAGTCGGGGAGAGGATCAATCCCACCGGAAAAAAAGCCCTGCAGGAGGAGCTGCGTAGCGGCAGCACCGATATGGTGATGAGGTTTGCCGAGGAGCAGGTCGAAAACGGAGCGGGAGTCCTTGATGTCAATATGGGCATGAGCGGTATCGACGAAAAGGCAATGATGTGCAGGGTCGTCGAGGAGCTGACCATGACGGTTGATGTTCCCTTGTGTATCGATTCGAGCGATCCGGATGTGATAGAGGCGGCGCTAAGGATATATCCCGGGCGGGCTCTGATAAATTCAGTTTCGCTCGAGCCCGGCAAGGCGGAAAGGGTATTCCCCATGGCTGCAAAGTACGGGGCGATGGTGATACTTTTGCCGCTGACCAAGGACGGACTTCCGGGGAGCATCGAGGAGAAGCACCGTGCCATAGATGAGCTCTATGACAAGGCAATTAGTTACGGTCTGAAAAATACGGATCTTGTGGTCGACGGTCTCGTCGCCACGGTCGGTGCCAACAAAAGCGCGGCGCTTGATGTGCTGGAGACCATCAGATATTGCAGGGATGAAAAGAAGCTTGCCACGATATGCGGGCTGTCAAACATATCGTTTGGTCTGCCCGAGAGGAGCTTCATCAACACGGCATTTTTGACAATGGCAATAAGCAACGGGCTGACGATGGCGATATCAAATCCCATGCAGACGCTTCTTACAAATGCAGCGCTTGCCTCCGATCTGCTGATGAATAAGGAGGGAGCCGATACCGCCTATATAGACGGAGTGAAGGCGTATGAGCCTGCATCGGGGGATACAAATGCGGGCGGGGGCGCCGCTCACGACAAAAGCATGGGGCTTAGCGGAGATGAGTCAGAGCTGTTCCTTGCGGTGATGAAGGGCAGGGATGCGGAGCTTAAGTCACTTCTTGACAAAAGGCTCGGAGAAGGTATAAAGCCCGGAGACATCATCGGCGATGAGCTCATACCCGCCATAACAAAGGTAGGAGAGCTCTACGAAAAAAAGGTTTACTTTCTTCCGCAGCTGATACGCTCGGCATCGACTATGGAGAAGGCGGTGGAATATCTGGAGCCGCTGATGAGCGGAGAGAAGGTAAGAGACTATGAGACCGTGATCATGGCGACCGTAGAGGGCGATGTACATGATATCGGCAAAAATCTGGTCTCCCTGATGCTGAAAAATTACGGATACAACGTCATAGATCTCGGAAAGGATGTTCCGTCCGATGAGATAATAGATGCAGCAGAGCGTGAAAATGCAGCCGTTATCGGTCTGTCGGCGCTCATGACAACGACCATGAGCGTCATGCCTGAGATCGTGAGGAAGAAAAACGAGCGCGGACTCGATACAAGGGTCATCGTGGGCGGGGCCTGTGTGACGAAGGAGTATGCTGACGAGATCGGTGCGGATGGATATTCGGATGATGCCGCAGATGCCGTGAAGCTTGTCAACAGGCTTTTGGGACATTGAAAATGTTTAGGAGCATGCGCGACCTGAGAAAGAGGTGAAGGGATGAGCAAAGCCAAAACCAACAGAGAATATACAGGCGATAGTGTCGATCTGATCATACCGGTCTACAGACCTGATGAAAAGCTTGACAGGCTTATCGAGGGGATAAATGGGCAGACGGTAAGACCTGCCAATATATTTTTTATGCAAACCCTGACAGGTGATGAGACAGAGGATGAGTCACTTACCCGAAAGCTTTTAGGGGTCGAACGGGCTACCGTGACCACGCTGCCGAGAAACAGGTACGATCACGGAGGAACGAGAAACAAGGGGGCGGAGCTGTCCGATGCCCCGTATATACTGTTTATGACACAGGATGCGGTGCCGCATGATGACCGGTTGATAGAAGAGCTGTTAGCTGCCGTAAAAAGGGACGGGGTGTCCACTGCTTATGCAAGACAGCTTGCAAATGACGAGGTGGGCGCGATAGAGCGGTATATAAGGGAGTTCAATTATCCGGATACCGGCATCGTCAAGTCGAAGGATGACATAGGAAGGCTTGGGATCAAAACCTATTTTTGCTCCAATGTCTGCGCCATCTACAGGCATGATGTATATGATGAGGCAGGCGGTTTTGTCAGGCATACCATTTTTAATGAAGACAGTATCATGGCGGCAAATACCATAAATGCCGGCTACAGGATCGCTTATGTCGCGGAGGCGTCCGTGATCCACGCGCACAAGTACACATATATGCAGCAGCTTGGCAGGAACTTTGATCTGGCGGTATCGCAGAGACAGTACAGGGAGATATTTGACAGTGTGAGCTCCGAGTCGGAAGGCATAAAGCTTGTAAAGGACACGCTTAAGCACCTCATGAAAACGGGAAGATGGTATTTGGTGCCCGATCTTGTGCTGCAGAGCGGATTCAAGTACATAGGCTATTTTTTGGGAAAAAGGTACAAGATACTGCCGAAGGCGCTTGTAAGGAAGCTGTCCATGAACAAAAGCTATTGGGATTAAGGGGGTCTAAACATGGAAGAGCTCGTTGAGATAGTGATGACGACCTACAACGGAGAAAGATTCGTTGCGGGGCAGCTTAGATCTCTGCTTTCACAGACCCATAAAAATATACGGATACAGGTGTACGATGACCTTTCGAGTGATGGAACCGAAGCGATAGTAAAGGAGTTTGCCGATAGGGATGAGAGGGTGATATGGCATAAAAATCCCAAGAACCTCGGCTATACGCATAACTTTTTGCGAGGGGTCATGCGTACCGAGGCGGATTATGTGATGCTTTGCGATCAGGATGATATCTGGAAGGAAGACAAGGTGGCAAAAACCCTGGAATTTATGATCGCGAATGAACGGGAGAGCGGAAAGGTGCCGGTGTTAGTGTTTACCGACGCCGATGTCTACAACGGTAGAGCCATAGAAAATCGCAGTTTTCAAAAAAGTACGCATTTAAATCCGAAAAATGTTGACATCGGACATCTTTTGATGGAAAATAAATGTATCGGTTGCACCGTTATGGTAAACAAGTGTCTTGTTCAGCATCTTGGGCGCATACCGTCCGAGATACGGTTCCACGACTGGTGGCTTGCGCTCATCGCAGCCTCCTTCGGCAGGGTCTGTTATCTGGACGAGATGACACTTCTGTACAGACAGCACGGCGACAATCAGGTCGGCGGAACCGGCTTCGCGGGATATGTCAAAAAACGCCTCGCCGGTCTTGCGGATCAGAAAAGATCCATAAGGGCAACCTACAGACAGGGCAGGCTGTTTTACGGGATCTATCGCGGAGAACTCAAGGGAAAGAGTCTTGAGGTCGTAAAAAACTTTGCCATGATGGAGAAGGCTTCATTTGTGAGAAGAAGGCTCAATATGTTCAGATATGGCTATAAGAAAAGCGGAACGATCCGGAACATCGGGTTATTTTTGTTGATGTAGCTGTCAATATCGATAAGTAAAGAGGATGATATGGGAGAAAACAGAGTAAACAGACAAGCAGCGCAAAGCAGCAATTCGGCCGAGCAAAAGGCTGTACAGAGAAAGAGGGCAAAGAGAAAAAGGACGAGAAAGATCATATCGAGAGTGTTCCTTGTATTCGGGATCATGCTGTCCGCAGTGGTCGGAATGATGGCTGCAACGATGGTCCACAGGGGTGACAAAGCTCTCGGGATGATCAACTATGATGAGACCAATACATTGGATCAGGTCGATCTGTCCAAGTATAAGCTGTCGTCGGATACACAGGTAGTAAACATTCTTTTGGTAGGTGCCGACAAAAATCTCGATGAGCAGGATGCCGAGGGCGCCGAGAGACGCTCCGACTCGATGATGATAGCCACACTTGACATCAAGCACAACAAGCTAAAGCTTACCTCGCTAATGAGAGATATGTACGTATCCATACCCGGATACGGCAACCAGAAGCTTAATGCGGCTTATTCGCACGGCGGGATACAGCTTTTGTACGAGACCATAGCCCAGAATTTCGGTGTGAGGATGGACGGCTATGCGGAGGTGAATTTTGACGCCTTCGTAAATGTTATCGACCTGCTTGGCGGCGTTGAGGTAAATCTCACGCAGTCTGAGTCGGACAACCTGAACACGACAAACTATATCAAGCGTAAAAAATATCGCAACACCAAGGTAGGAAAGCAGATATTTAACGGATATCAGGCACTTGGCTACTGTAGGATACGCCACGGAAAGAGGACTGCAAGCGGCAGATATCCCGGAGTGTATACCGCAAGCGGCAAGGGCGATGATTACGGACGCGTGGAAAGACAGCGGCTTACCATACAGGCGATACTCAACAAGGCAAAGAAGCTGTCGCCTACAGAGCTCCTCGATCTCGCGGCTGATGTACTTCCCTATGTGACGACGGATGTTTCAAAGGATGATATTTATTCATATCTTGTAACTATCCTTCAGATGGGCACGACAAAGCTCAATCAGTTCGTTCTTCCGGTCGAGGGAAGCTATTCCAACCAGAGCGTGGGCGGTCAGCAGGTGCTCGTGAGCGATATAGCGAAGAATAAGTCGGCTCTGAAGAAGTTCATCTTTAATTCTTGACAAGTGTGTTACAAATTGATACAATGTTTGTTGCTATTTGTGTAAGTATTAGTCACAGGTAGCGACAAACTTTTTTTAATGGAAGAGGTTGGTACCATGAGTAAGGTGGTTTTGTCAATATTGGTCAACAATACGTCCGGCGTGCTGAGCCGTGTTGCCGGTCTGTTTTCGAGAAGGGGGTACAACATAGATTCCCTGACGGTCGGAGAGACTGAGGATCCCAGATATTCACGCATGACCGTGGCAGTGACCGGAGACGATATAGTGCTTGACCAGATCAAAAAGCAGGTGAGAAAGCTTGAGGACGTCAAGTCTGTCAAGGAGCTTGCCGGAGAGCATTCGGTGTATCGTGAGCTGGTGCTCGTCAAGGTAAAGGCGACAAAGGATGATCTGCAGACCATCAATGCCATAGCTGATATATTCAGGGGAAAGATAGACGACATCTCCGATGATTCGATGATCATAGAGATGACGGGAAATCAGGCAAAGGTAGATGTGCTGATCCAGAGAATGGAGGGGTACGGCATAGAGGTATTGGAGCTTGTCCGTACAGGTATATCGGGACTCGCAAGAGGAACCAAGAACTGATAAGGACGCAGGTATCGTCCGGTATCATAGCATGACCGCATCCGGAGCATTGCCCCGGCGGAAATAAATTAAACTTTTTTTAATAACCAGGAGGTAGTAACAATGGCAGAAGCAAAAATATTCTATGAGAGTGATTGTAATCTTTCCGCTCTTGACGGACAGACTATCGCTGTAATCGGCTACGGAAGCCAGGGGCATGCACAGGCACTCAACGCAAAGGAATCAGGCTGCAATGTGATCATCGGACTTTACGAGGGATCAAAGTCATGGAAAAAGGCTGAGGAGCAGGGCTTTGAGGTCTATACCGCAGCAGAGGCTGCAAAGAAAGCAGACGTGATCATGATCCTCATCAACGATGAGAAGCAGGCAGCGCTTTATAAAGAGTCGATCGAGCCGAACCTCGAGGCAGGCAATATGCTCATGTTCTCACACGGCTTCAATATCCACTTCGGACAGATCGTTCCGCCGGCAGATGTCGATGTAACGATGATCGCACCGAAGGCACCGGGTCATACAGTGCGCAGTGAGTATCAGGCAGGAAAGGGTACACCTTGTCTTATCGCTGTACATCAGGATGCAACCGGAAAGGCTCAGGAGAAGGCTCTGGCATATGCGCTTGCGATCGGAGGTGCGAGAGCAGGAGTTCTCGAGACCACATTCCGCACAGAGACAGAGACCGATCTGTTCGGTGAGCAGGCAGTGCTTTGCGGCGGTGTTTGCGCACTTA
>DMLD01000197.1 GCA_003453515.1 Lachnospiraceae bacterium | reverse complement strand
TCATTTTCATTGATTTTGGGAAGGATTATCCTTCCCTGAGTATTCGCTCAGCGGCTTAAGTGTTGCTCACGATCATTTACAGAAAGGAGAAAAACCATGTTAAACCGTAAAAAACAGCGTTTGATCGCAGGTATCATATGCGGAATCCTCATACTTGCGATGGTATTTGGGCTGGTTGCCACGATAGCCTCTTGAATTTGAATTTCAAAAGTGCTATAATGTAACATTATTATTGTAAACTATTCGGAATATTTTTTCAAGTCCGGGATGACAGTATTATAATAGGAGTGTGATTGGAGTGAGAACAAAAAACAGACCTCACTATCTTCCGGCATTTCTCGTGATCCTTATCATGATCATGCTGATTTTGTCGTATGTGATGATCTTTTATATGAAAAATAAGCCCGACGACAATCTCGTTGTTGAAGGAGTATACATAGAGAATACGAGCATCGGTGGGATGAACGCCGATCAGGTCAAAAAGGTGATAGATGATTTTGCCGCGACCAAGATCAATCGTGCTCTCATCGTGGATGTCAACGGGAAAAATGTCGAGACCATGCTTAGCGACCTCGAGTACAGGGTAGCTGAGAACGACATAGTTGACCGTGCGATGAGGATCGGCAAGGAGGGGAACGTTTTTACGAACTATGCCGAGATAAAGCGCGTGGCAGCGGAGCACGTGAACTATACGCTGAACTTTACCTATTCTGATGCAAAGCTTACGAAGTTTGTGAAGAAGAAGGTCGGCAAGAAGGCGAAAAAGCCCAAGGATGCCGCTGTGAAGCTTGTTGATGGGCATATCACCTATACTAAGGCAAAGACAGGGCTGTCGGTCGATGTGGATGCGACCGTGTCGGTTATCAAGGAAAAGATAGATACCGTGACAGAGGGCGATATAGAGGCTGAGGCTGTCGTCACCGTAAAGGAACCGAAGGTGACGGATGAGATAGCCAGAAGATGCAAGGACAAGATAGGCAGCTTCTCAACGAATTATACCGCATCCAATGTCACAAGATCCAAGAATCTGGCAAATGCGGCAAGCCTTATCAACGGAAGTGTTGTCATGCCGGGGGAGACCTTTTCCGTGCATGATACCATATCACCGCTGACCGAGGAGAACGGCTACTATTCCGCACCCTCGTACAGCAAGGGAGAGGTGGTCGACTCGATAGGCGGAGGAGTCTGCCAGGTATCAACAACGCTTTACAACGCGGTGCTGAGAGCAGAGCTGGAGATCGTTGAGAGAGCGCCTCACTCCATGGTGGTAAGCTATGTGAAGCCCTCCATGGATGCCGCGATAGCAGGAGATTATAAGGATTTTAAATTCAGGAACAACTCCGATGTGCCGGTGATGATACTGGGAAGCGCCGGCGACGGGACTATATACTTCAATGTGTACGGTGAGGAGACCAGGGATCCGTCGAGGAAGGTCGAGTTCGTATCCGAGGTGCTCAAGACCATAGAGCCGGGCGAGGATATAGTAAAGCTTGATCCGACAAAGCCCACGACATATATGGAAGTGACACAGAGCGCCCATATAGGATATGAGGCGGTGCTGTGGAAGGTCGTCACACAAAACGGCAAGACCACCAAAAAGCAGATCAATTCAAGCTCATATAAGGCAGTGGCAAGGTATGTGACCAAGGGCAGTGCCAAGGTCGAGGAGCCGGCAAAGACCCAAAAACCGAAGGCGACTAAAGCTCCTGCCGACGATGAAGAAGAGAATGATGACGAGGAGGAGTAAAGGGTATATGAACAAGAATCCGGAGGATAATATCCTGGATATCGGCAGAGTACCGGAAAAGATCCTTAAGAGGGCTGTGCTAAGCCAGCTGAAGGTAAAGCGCCCCGAGGTTCTCATACATGTGGGAGTGGGTGAGGACTGTTCGGCGATAGAGGCTGGTGAGGATGAGGCATTCGTATTTACCGTGGATCCGATGGCGGGGACTACCAATGAGGTCGGAAAGATCGCTTTTCAGATCGCTGCCAATGATGTGGCGGCGTCGGGAGCCAAGATGATAGGAGTGCTCATAGATATAGCGATGCCTGTCGGGAGCACCGAGGCAGAGCTCGCTTCGATCATGCGGGATATAGTCAAGCTTTCGGAGCAGTACAATGTTGAGATCCTCGGCGGACACACACAGGTGACGGATGCAGTGAACCGTCCGCTCGTGTCCATGACCGGAGTCGGTAAGACGGCGAGATCGGAGCTTTTTGCCACATCGGGTCTTCGCCCGGGTGATGAGCTCGTCATAACCAAGTGGATCGGGCTTGAGGGCTCGGCGATACTGGCGGCTGAGCGCGGGGATGTGCTTAGAAAGGAGCTGCCGGAAAGCATAGTGCGTGAGGCGTTGCGTTTTTCCGAGCTGATGAATGTCATGCCCGAGAGCGAGATCGCCAGAGAGGTCGGCATATCAGCCATGCACGATGTGACAGAGGGCGGCATATTCGGCGCGCTGTGGGAGATGGGCGTTGCTTCGGATGTGGGATTTGAGGTGGACATACGCAAGATCCCGATCCGTCAGGAGACCATAGAGATATGCGAGGTATTTGATATAAATCCCTATATGCTCATGTCCAGCGGATCAATGCTAATCGGCACTGCAAAGGGCAATCTTCTGGTTGACATGCTCGAAAGTGCGGGCATCCACGCAGCAGTGATAGGATATGTGATAGAGGGCGCAGACAGGATAGTCAGAGGCGGTGAGGACGAGAAAAGATATCTGGAGCCGCCGGGAACAGATGAGTTGTACAAGGCACTTAAGCAGGAGAGGTGTGATCATGAGAGATAAAATTCTAAAAAACCTTGCGAAGAACGCGAGACTTTCGACAAAGGATCTGGCAGCGATGCTTGAGTGCTCGCCCGATGAGATCAAGAAAATGATCCATGAGATGGAACAGGAGGGTATCATCTGCGGATATCCGACGCTCATCAACTGGGACAAGACAGGCGATGAGAGAGTGACCGCCGTTATCGAGGTGAAGACTGCGCCCGAGAGAGGACGCGGATTTGACAAGATAGCAGCAAGGATATACCAGTTTGACGAGGTCAAAGACGTGTATCTGATGAGCGGTAACTTTGATTTTACGGTTATCATAGACGGAAGCAGTATGAAGGAGGTCGCCAGATTCGTGACGAGCAAGCTGGCGCCTATGGAGAGCGTGGTCAGCTGTGCCACCTACTTCGTTTTGAAAAAATACAAAGAACACGGTATCCCGTTGGAGAAGCTCAAGGATACCGATGAAAGGCAGTTGATAACACCATGAGAGATCCTTTATCCAAGAAAGTTACGTCTCTTAAGCCATCCGGCATAAGAAGGTTCTTTGACCTTGCAAGTACCATGGAGGGGGTCATCTCGCTCGGAGTCGGAGAGCCTGATTTTGACACGCCCTGGCATATAAGGGAGGAAGGTATCTATGCTTTAGAAAAGGGCAGGACCTTCTATACGTCCAACGCGGGACTCATAGAGCTAAGAACTGAGATAACAAGGTATCTGAAGCGCAGGTTCTCTCTTGACTACGATCCTGACGAGATATTTATCACGGTCGGAGGCTCGGAGGCAATCGATCTTGCGTGCCGCGTGATGCTTGATCCCGGAGATGAGGTCATCATTCCGGAGCCCTGCTACGTTTCCTATCTGCCATGCGTGACGCTTACCGGAGCGACACCCGTGAGACTGCCGCTTTCGTCAGCTGATCGCTTCAAGCTGACACCTGAGAAGCTAAAGAGTGCCATAACAGATAAAACAAAGATGGTCGTGCTGCCATTTCCCAACAACCCGACGGGTGCTGTTATGAGCCGGGAGGATCTGAAGGCCATAGCAGATGTCATACAAGAGCACGATCTGTTTGTTCTCTCGGATGAGATATATGCAGAGCTGACCTATACGGATGAGAAGCATGTATCCATAGCCTCGCTTCCCGGTATGAAGGAGAGAACCATAGTCATCAACGGCTTTTCAAAGGCTTATGCGATGACAGGATGGCGCCTTGGGTACGCTGCAGCTCCGGTCAATATACTTAAGCAGATGATAAAGGTGCATCAGTATGTGATCATGTGTGCACCTACGACGTCACAGTATGCGGCGATAGAAGCCATGAGAAACGGCGATGCGGACGTCGAGTATATGAGGGAGAGTTACGACCAGAGGAGGCGGTTTTTGGTTCAAAGTCTCAATGAGATGGGGCTGACATGCTTTGAGCCGATGGGTGCCTTTTATGTATTTCCAAGCATAGAGGTCACGGGACTTACCTCCGAGGAGTTCGCCGGAAGTCTGTTGAACGAGCAGCGTGTTGCGGTGGTTCCCGGCACCGCTTTTGGCGAATGCGGGGAGGGATTTTTGAGGATTTCATACGCATACTCTATCGAGAATCTGAAAAATGCGCTCGAGAAGATAAAAGATTTTGTAGACACGAGAAGATAAATGTGTTATACTATTTCTGTGTCTAGTCGATTTGTATGATAGGAGGATGACGATATGGCAACACTCAATGCTGAACATATCAATCCATTTTTGATGACAGCAAAGAAGATATTGCAGGATGTGTGCTTTGTTGAAGTTGCCATCCAGAAGCCACTGCTTAAGGAAGCCAGCTTTGGTAAGGATGATTGGGTTATCATAGTAGGTGTAACGGGCGAGATGCGTGGTCAGGTGCTGATCGCCATGTCAGAGCCAAACGCCTGTGCCATCGCATCCAAGATGTGTATGACAGAGATAACAGTTATTGATGATTTTGCGTCTTCGGCGCTTTCCGAGCTTGGAAATATGATCATGGGTAACGCTTCTACGGTATTTTCTTCATCAGGTATCGGTATAGATATTACACCGCCGACACTCTCACACGGTGAGGTAAGCTTTACTTCGAGCTACACCAAGTCCCTGTGTGTTCCTATGGTGTTTGACGGTGGGGGTATCGATCTCTTCCTGGCATTGAAACAGGAGAGCTGATGTGCTGAACATTGTATTACATGAGCCGGAGATTCCGCAGAATGCCGGCAATATTGGGCGTACCTGCGTAGCTATAGGAGCAAGGCTCCACCTGATAAAGCCGATGGGGTTCTCCATCGAGGACAAGTGGGTCAAGCGCGCAGGGCTGGATTATTGGGATAAACTTGAGGTCACAACCTACGAGAGTTATCCCGATTTTTTATGCAAAAATTTCCACGGGAATCAGCCGGATGCCCGCATATACATGGCTTCCACCAAGGCAAAGAGGACCTACTGCGATGTGGAATACGAGAGAGATACATACATCATGTTTGGCAAGGAAAGTGCGGGAATACCGGAGGAGATACTCATAGATCATGAGGATACGGCGATACGCATACCCATGGCACCTGACATCAGATCCCTGAATCTGAGCAACGCCGTAGCCATAGTCTCATACGAGGTGATGAGACAGTGGGGGTTTGACAGTCTGGAGAGAGAGGGGCATCTGCACAGACTCAGCTGGCGCTGAGAGGAAGCCTGAAGGTAAAGGTCGAGCCCGCGCCCTCCGTGCTGACAACGTCGATCGTCTCCTTGTGAGCCGTGATGATCTCCTTGCAGATGGAGAGTCCGAGACCCGTGCCGGTCTTGTCCTTGCCGCGTGAGAGATCCGATTTGTAAAAACGATCCCATATGCTGTTGACATCATCCTTGGGGATACCTATACCGGAATCGCGTACCGAGATCAGGACGCGATTTTTTTGTATGGAGGTAGAGACCCGTATCGTGGAGTTGTCGTAGCTGAACTTGATCGCGTTTTCCGTCAGGTTGTAGAGGACTTGATGTATCTTGTCCGGATCGCCCTCCACCATGAGAGGACCGTCAACCGCCAGATCGGTCGCAAAGCGTATGCTGTGACGCTCTGCCTGCCCTACGAGGGCATTTATGACACTGTCTATGGTCGCGTGGATATCGAAGCTTTTGATGCCAAGGAGAATGTTGTCCTTGTCATAGGAGTTCAGATCTATGATCTCGTTGGTCAGTTTGGTCAGCCTGTCAGTCTCCGAAAGCAGTATGTCGTAGTAGTGATCCGCGTTCTCCGGCGGTATGAGCCCATCCTTGAATGCCTGGAGATAGCCGTGTATGGAGGTCAGCGGCGAGCGGAAATCATGTGATATATTGGACAAAAATTTTCTTTGGTAGTCATCGAATTTTGAAAGCTCGGCACCAAGGACATTCAGCGTCTGCGCCATCTCGCCGTACTCGTCGTTGGAGCGGATGATGATCGGCGGGTTGTCTCTTCCTATGGAAAAATCCTTGCTTCCCTCGCGCAGCTTTTTAAGAGGCATGAAGCAGAAGAAAAATATCCCCACGTAGGTCAGCAGCAAAAGCCCGATAACTATGTAGTATACGTTCAAAAGTATGTTGTAGTAAAAGTCCGCCCTATTCGTGATGAAGGCGTTGCTGTGGGCAAATATAAGATAGCCGTGGAACAGATCGCTGTGGTGCAGAGGAATGGATATGCACAGGCAGGAGGTTCCCAGATAGCCGCCGATAGAGAAGTCATAGGTCGCCTTTTGGTGTATGAAATCACCGGCGCCGTGTTCGATGACATTGTAGTAGGGCCTGCTTACATCCTTCTCCGTGTCGAGGATAATATCACCGTTGTCGCGGATGATGAGGACCTGACATCCCGCAGCTTTAGCCGCCACATCAAAGGATGAGCGCTCTGCCTGTAGAGTCTCAAGACTGTAGCTCTCGCCTGCAAGTCCCGATTTTATAAGACGATCCGCAGCTCCCTCTATAGAGGTGGTGGTCTCAGTCAGAACCTGATCATATATGTAGCTTCGACCTACTGCCAGCATGAAGTAAAAGGATATGACCACTATGACAAGGTAGAAGGCAAGGAGCTTCTTGAAAAGGGTCGTTTTCCCGAATATATGAAAGATATGCTTTTTGTTCTTGCGCTTCATTTTGTCTCCTTTTTGACCTCAAACCTGTATCCGATACCCCAGATGGTCGCGATGGAGTAGTCATCGTGCTCGTTCAGCTTTTCTCTAAGGCGTTTGATATGTACATCGACTGTTCTTGTCTCGGAAACATACTCATATCCCCATATCCGGTCAAGCAGCTGCTCTCTGGTAAAGACCTGATTCGGGTGCGAAGCCAGATAGTACAAAAGCTCGAGCTCCTTGGGGGGCATGTCTATCGGTATGCCTCCCTGGATCACGGTGTAATTGCTGTGATCTATGGTAAGATCTGCGCAGATCACGACATCATCAGGCGGAGTATCGTTTGATTTTTCACTGATGACATGTGAGCCGTTTTCATATCTTCTGAGCACGGCCTTTACCCTTGCCACCATCTCCTTGTTGTCAAACGGCTTGCTTATGTAGTCGTCAGCGCCCAGCTCCAGCCCGAGTACCTTGTCAAAGACCTCGGTCTTGGCGGAAAGCATGATGACCGGAGTCAGGTAGTCCTTGCGCAGCTCCCTGCACACCGCATAGCCGT
>DMLD01000160.1 GCA_003453515.1 Lachnospiraceae bacterium | reverse complement strand
ACCATCGGCCGTGCCGCGAGAAATGTCGGCGGAAGAGTCATCATGTATGCGGACAGCGAGACTGACTCCATGAGAAAGGCGATATCAGAGACCAACCGCAGACGTGCGATACAGGATGCATATAATAAGGAACACAATATCACTCCGCAATCGATCAGAAAGGCCGTAAGAGATCTGATCAAGATCTCATCAAAGGCGGATACCGACATCACCGAAGCCGAGAAGGATGCCGAATCCATGAGCTACAAGGAGCTTGAGAAGGCTGCGCGCGACATGCTCAAGAAGATGAATCACGCAGCGACCGAGCTCGACTTTGAGTCAGCGGCGAAGTACCGTGATCGTATGCTGGAGTATAAAAAACATATGAGGGAGATACGCGAAAGTGACTGATACCAGAAAGCTCATCCGCATTCGCGGAGCAAAGGAGCACAATCTTAAAAATATAACCTTGGATATACCGAGAGACGAGTTTGTCGTACTGACCGGACTGTCGGGCTCGGGCAAGTCCTCACTGGCGTTTGACACGATATACGCCGAGGGGCAGCGCAGATATATGGAGTCTCTGTCCTCCTACGCAAGACAGTTCCTCGGACAGATGGAGAAGCCCGATGTGGAGAGCATAGAGGGACTTCCGCCCGCCATATCGATCGACCAAAAGACCACAAACCGCAACCCGAGATCCACGGTCGGCACGGTGACCGAGGTATACGACTACTTCCGGCTTCTCTACGCAAGAGTCGGCACACCTCACTGTCCAAACTGCGGAAAGCCCATAGAGAAGCAGACTGTAGACCAGATCGTTGACGAGCTGATGAAGCTCCCTGACGGCACCAGACTGCAGCTTCTTGCCCCTGTCGTTCGCGGACGCAAGGGACGCCACGAGAAGGTACTTGATCACGCGCGCAAGAGCGGATACGTAAGAGTCAGGATCGATGGCAACCTCTACGAGCTGACCGATACTATCGAGCTCGAGAAAAATAACAAGCACAACATTGATATAGTTGTCGACCGATTGAAGATACGCGAAGGGATCGAGAAGCGCATGTCCGACTCCATCGAGAGTGTCATGAAGCTCGCTGACGGTCTCATGACGGTCGAGGTCGTCGAGACAAGGTCTGATGACGCACCTTCCGTTTCCTACGACGAAGCCTTAGGCAAGAAAAAGACCTCCAAAAAAATTGGGAACCGCGAGCTGCATTTTTCCCAGAGCTTTTCCTGCGCGGACTGCGGGATAAGCATAGACGAGATAGAGCCGAGGAGCTTTTCCTTCAACAACCCCTTCGGCGCGTGCCCCGTGTGCAACGGTATCGGATTTCGTATGGAATTTGACGAGGAGCTGATCATACCCGATCCCACACTTTCCATCACTGAGGGCTGTATCATAGCACCCGGCTGGGCATCGGTGGTAAAGCCTGACAGCTACAGCCGCTGTGTACTTGAGGGCGTCGCGAACCACTACGGCTTCTCACTTGACACCCCATGGAAGGATTACCCCAAGAAGGTACACGACCTGCTGTGGAACGGCACAGGAGACGAGCGCGTCAAGGTAAGCTATACAAGCAGAAACGGCCGCGGCGAATACAATGTCGCGTTCGATGGCATTTTTCAAAATATAAAGCAGAGATATCGCGAGACCTCATCCGAGTGGGCAAGGCAGGAATATGAAACACTCATGAGAGTAACGCCCTGTGACGAGTGTGGCGGCAGACGTCTCAAGCGCGAGTCACTTGCCGTCACCTTCGGTGATAAAAATATCGCAGAGCTATGTGATATGCCCATACTTAAGCTTAAGAAATTTATGGACGAGGTCGATCTCACCAAACGTCAGCAGCAGATCGGCCGCCTTGTCCTAAAGGAGATCCGTTCAAGACTTGGCTTCCTTGTGGATGTCGGACTTGATTATCTGAACCTGGCACGTGCGACCGGCACGCTTTCGGGCGGAGAGGCTCAGCGTATCCGCCTTGCAACCCAGATCGGATCGGGTCTGGTCGGGGTCGCTTATATCCTTGACGAGCCCAGTATCGGTCTGCATCAGCGTGACAATGACAAGCTTATCTCGACCCTGAAAAAGCTCAAGGATCTCGGTAATACGCTTATAGTTGTTGAGCACGACGAGGAGACGATGCTCGCGGCTGATCATATAGTTGATATAGGTCCCGGCGCGGGCTCACACGGCGGAGAGGTCGTCGCAGAGGGAACGGCACGTGATATCATGAAGTCAAAGGACTCGATAACGGGTGCATACCTGAGTCACAGGCTGGAGATCCCCATACCCGGCAAAAGACAAAAGCCGACCTCATATCTGACTATACAGGGAGCCGAGGTCAACAACCTGAAAAATATAACCGTAAAGGTTCCGATGGGCGTCATGACCTGTGTTACCGGAGTGTCCGGCTCGGGGAAGTCATCGCTCATCAACGAGGTTTTGTGCAAGAGCCTGCTCAAAACACTTAACCGTGCGCATACCATCCCCGGAAAGCACAAAGCCATAAAGGGTATCGAGAAGCTCGACAAGATCATAGAGATCGACCAGTCTCCGATCGGGCGCACGCCCAGATCGAACCCCGCCACCTATACCGGGGTCTTCGACATGATCAGAGATCTCTTCGCCTCTACGCCTGACGCCAAGGCAAAGGGCTATAAAAAGGGACGCTTCAGTTTCAACGTCAAGGGCGGCAGATGCGAGGCTTGCGCGGGTGACGGTATACTAAAGATAGAGATGAATTTTTTACCCGACATATATGTTCCGTGTGAGGTGTGCGAGGGACGGCGCTACAACCGCGAAACCCTGGACATACGTTACAAGGGGAAAAATATCTACGAGGTACTCGATATGACTGTTGAGGAAGCACTTGACTTCTTCAAGCATATCCCCACGATCCATCGCAAGATCCAGACCATGTACGATGTCGGTCTCTCATATGTCAAGCTTGGACAGCCCTCAACGGAGCTCTCCGGCGGAGAGGCACAGCGGATCAAGCTTGCGACGGAGCTTTCGAGACGCTCAACGGGAAAGACCATATATATACTTGACGAGCCTACGACCGGACTTCACTTTGCCGATGTACACAAGCTCATAGATATACTTCACCGTCTACGTGAGGGTGGCAACACGGTGGTCGTCATAGAGCACAATCTGGATGTCATCAAGACTGCCGACTACATAATAGACATGGGTCCCGAGGGAGGAGACCGCGGTGGAACAGTGGTAACACAGGGAACTCCCGAGGAGGTCGCCAAGTGTGAGGAATCTTATACGGGACAGTATCTGAAGAAAATACTGAAAGCATAGGGAGGAAAGTATGCATAGCTTTTTTGCGATGATGGCCAGAATGAAGTATATAGAGCGCTGGTCCTTGATGCGGAATACACGGGAGGAGAATATCTCCGAGCACTCACTTGAGGTTGCAATGCTCGCTCACGGTCTCGCGATAATATCGAAGGAACGGTATTCTATCAATGTAGACGAAGCGGAGACTGCTCTTAAGGGTATCTTTCACGATGCCAACGAGATCATAACCGGCGACATGCCGACACCCGTCAAGTACTACGATGAGGATATCAAAAAATCCTATAAACGGGTGGAGAACATAGCAAGCCATACTCTCATCAATAAGCTTCCAGCAGATATGCAGGTCTACTACAAGTCTCTGTTCTTCGGCGAGGAGGACGCCCTGAGCTTTCTCGACAGGATCGAGGAGGATGCTCCGATCGACATCGATACGCTCAATCTTGATAAGAAAGCCCTTGATGCCTACGAATGGCGTCTGGTCAAGGCGGCAGACAAGCTGTCAGCCCTCATAAAGTGTATCGAGGAGCGCATGAGCGGAAACCACGAATTTGACAGCGCTTACGAGTCCACAAGATCCTTCCTTGAACAGATGGATCTGCCCGCAGTCGACGACTTCTTACAGGATTTTCTGCCTGCCTACGAGCTAACGCTTGACGAGCTGCAGGGGCTCTGATTCTTCGAATCCTCGCTGTCCGTGGGGTTCTCCCGGTTATGCTTCGGCGTGAGTCCACGCACAAGCTCGGATTCTTCGAATCCTCGCTGTCCGTGGGGTTCTCCCGTACTAAAAAAAAGTCCATCAGATACAAGTATCTGATGGACTTTTTATTTGTACGGCCTCACGCCTGTCACTCATATTTGTACGGGCTCACGCCTGTCGCTCAAAAGTCCGGCTCGATAAGTCCGTATGTAGACCCCTTACGCTTGTATACAACGTTGACCTCCTCTGTCTCTGCGTTGCGGAATACAAAGAAGTTATGTCCCAGAAGCTCCATCTGAACGCAAGCCTCCTCCGGATCCATCGGCTTCATGGCAAATCTCTTGGATCTGATGATCTCGATCTCTTCCTCATCGAACGCATCCTCATCTATGAAGCTCTTGCTCAGCTGTGCTGCATTCTGCTCCTTATCAAGAAGCTTATTCTTATACTTGCGAAGCTGTCTCTCGATAACCTCCTCAACAAGATCGATCGATACATACATATCCGTGCTGGTCTCCTCTGCGCGGATGATGGTTCCCTTCATGGGGATAGTAACCTCGATCTTCTGGCGTGACTTCTCAGTACTTAAAGTAACATGCACCTCCGTACTTTCGTTGAAATAGCGTTCAAGCTTGCCGATCTTCTCCTCGACTGCCGAGCGCAACCCCTCAGTTACGTCGATATTCTTTCCACTAACTACAAGATTCATAAGCATGTCTCCTTTTTCAGTTATTTGTAATCGTCATGTCTAATCGTACAGACCTGACGATGACTGTTCATGTATTCATTATACACCAAATCCGAGTTGTCGGCAACCATTAAATTCAATGACAATCGTGAATAGTGACATAAATAGTCTGACATCTTAACGAAACTAATCGAATTGTAAATGGTAACTCCTATAAGCAAAAATCGGTCGACTTTCGTGGATAATGTTTATAATTTTGTGGACAAGTCACGATTTACGGAAAATCGGACTTCAAAATGTGGATAACTTTACCCCTCGATTACTCTACAACTGTCGCCGTACAGTCGTTCGAAAACCTAGTTGTCAGACAGTTTCACTTATCATTCTGATAAGTAACTGCCGCCCCGACAAACCCCTTGAAGAGAGGATGAGGGTGGTTAGGTCTTGATTTAAACTCCGGATGTGCCTGTGTCGCAACGTACCACGGATGAGACGGTATCTCCATCATCTCGACGATCCTGTTGTCCGGAGAGAGTCCGGAAAGCTTCATGCCGTTTTTCTCGAAATCGTCCCTGTAGTAGTTGTTGACCTCGTAGCGATGTCTGTGTCTTTCGTTTATCGTCTCCGCCCCGTACAGCTCTCTGGCGAGAGTATCCTCTCCAAGAACACAGGGATAAGAGCCCAGTCTCAGCGTTCCACCGATGTCTTCCACCCCGTCCTGATCGGGCATGAGATGTATGACCGGATGCGTGGTCGACGGATCGAGCTCGGCACTGTGAGCATCGTTCCAGCCTATCACATGTCTTGCAAACTCAACTATACCGAGCTGCATTCCCAGACAAAGTCCCAGGAACGGAACATTTTTTTCCCTTGCATAGCGTATGGCGGTTATGATCCCTTCCGTTCCGCGTTCGCCAAAGCCACCCGGAACGATCACTCCGCTTACGTCAGACAAATGCCCGGCAACATTTTCCTCGGTAACCTCTTCGGAATCCACCCACTTTATCTCAACATTTACCTTGTGCGCGTAGCCCCCGTGCTTGAGAGCCTCCACCACACTTATATATGCATCGTGCAGGGCTGTGTACTTTCCAACCAGCGCCACAGTGACATCCTTATTGATATTCTTGATATTATCGACCATCGACTGCCATTCCTCGATATCCGGCTCCGGACAGTCGAGCTTCAGGCACTTGCAGGCAGTATTCGCAAGTCCCTCCTTCTCCATGGCAAGCGGTACCTCATAGAGAGTCTCAACATCAAGGTTCTGTATAACATGATCGGTCGGTATGTTACAGAAAAGAGATATCTTGTCCCTGATCGACTTGTCAAGCGGGATCTCGGTACGGCACACGACCATATCGGGCTGTATCCCCATTCCCTGCAGCTCCTTGACGCTCTGCTGTGTCGGTTTGGATTTGAGCTCCTCGGAGGTCCTCAGATACGGCACCAGCGTAACATGGATGATGATGGCATTCTCATGACCTATGTCAAGCTGAAACTGTCTTATCGCCTCCAAAAACGGCTGACTCTCGATATCTCCGACAGTTCCGCCCACCTCTATGATCGCTATCTGGGTGTCCTTGCATCCGTCATTTCTATAGAAACGGCTCTTAAGCTCGTTGGTGATATGCGGGATGACCTGCACAGTACCACCACCGTAGTCTCCTCTTCTCTCCTTTGAAAGCACGGACCAGTATACCTTTCCGGTAGTCACATTGGACTGCTTGGTCAGGCTCTCATCTATAAAACGCTCATAATGTCCCAGATCCAGGTCCGTCTCAGCCCCGTCATCAGTCACAAAAACCTCTCCATGCTGTATAGGGTTCATGGTCCCGGGATCAATATTGATATACGGATCAAACTTCTGCATGGTCACCTTGTATCCGCGCATCTTGAGAAGCCTTCCCAACGATGCTGCAGTGATCCCCTTTCCCAGACCTGATACAACTCCTCCGGTCACAAATACATACTTAACAGCCATATCTATCCTCTTTTCCATAACTGTGAAAAGCACCGCAAATACGGTGCCTTCCAATTATCAAACTAAATGTGTTGTTTTATAGACGCAATCCGACTCACCCGATACACTTGGTCAAGGTAAGGATGTTCTGATCATCCTTCCTCTCATAACGCATATCATCCATACTCTTTTTGACCATGAAAATACCCAGCCCGCCTATCTCACGTTCCTCAACAGACAACGTAATATCGGGATCAGGCTTAGCCAAAGGATCATAAGGCATACCGCTATCGATAAAAATAACATCGACCGTTCTCTTTGCCTCGTCGTATTTCAACCGGATAGTAGCGTCGCCTCCGCCCTCTGTTCCATAAGCATAATGAGCGATATTCACATAGATCTCCTCAACAGCTACATCCAGCTGCAACTGCGCTTTCATTGAGCAATCCCACGCCTCAAGATTTCCATCGATAAAAGCCAAAACATCATCAAGCTTCTCAACCTGCGCCTGTATGTGTAATTCCTGCTCCATTTATAACCTCTCAGTTATTATGCTATGTTCAAAATATCAACAAATCCGGTAACCTCGAATACTTCCATGATCGCTTCATTGGCTCCGACGATCTTCATATCGCCCTGCTTATTCATGATCTTCTGTGCAGAAAGAAGAACACGAAGTCCGGCAGATGAGATATACTCGAGTGCACTCAGGTCAAAGGTAAGATCACTCACACCGTCAAGTGAACTCTGAACTTCCTTCTCAAGATCGGGAGCTGTAGTTGTGTCAAGACGTCCCTCCAATGCGATTGTAAGGTCATTACCCTCTCCTGTCTTTGTAATTGTCATGATAAACCCTCCTTAAAAAAAATAGAATACATTTTCATTAATGATCAAAGTCCTCTGTCTGATGACTTAATATCATACAATACGATTATACCGAATTTTGAAGAATATTACAACCATTTTTTTCATTTTTCTTGACGACACCACTATGACACATCATTTTAGTATCATTTTCTCACAATGATTTATTGGGAAGATGATCGGGATGACTTGGGTCATGCCGGGAATGTGAGGTCGAACTATGAGGCATATCAAACTGAACCGTCGAAGCAAGAAGCGAATAGCTGTAATACTGACTGCAGGGCTGATACTCGGAGCCCTGAATCACGCCATCCCGTCCGGGAGACCCTTGGCAAAAGCGGACACTACATCTGTAGCATCTGCTTCCGTGAACGATTATGATGTTCCCGGCGTGTCAGGCTACGCCAAGGTCTACGACTATCGAACCGAGATATCACCTTCGGTCACGGCACCTGATACGAGCTACTCGAGCAAGCACGTAGATGCTCCCGCCAGTGCGTTCGGGACTATCGACACCGAGATCGACAGACTCGGCGGACTGATGAGCGACCAGCTCGACGCCTACTTCACAAACAGTGTAGGCGCCAACGCCTCCATATCGACCGTCAGCACCTCAGAGCTTGCCTCCATAAATTCAGATCTTGCAGCGGCGGGCTCGTCGCAAAGGTATGTTGACGTCGTCTCCAAGGTCGCTTTTCAGATACCAAACTCATATCTGCCGTCTTCGGTTTTGAGCCTCGCGACCTCCAACAGGTCAGGGGATGCCTCCAATGCGTGTCTGTTTTATCTGGAGCAGACCATATCGCGCTATCCCAATCTGTGCTGCCTGTTCACCATGATGACACTTGCGATCAACAATTCGTCATCCGTCATCACGGTTTACAGCCCGGTAGCCGTAGATAAGTTCACTGAGACGACCTATCAGTACAAGGCATATATGAACTCCATTCTCAAAGCAGTGAGCACCAACACGTCCATGAACGACGTGGACAAGCTTCTCTATCTGCATGACGAGATAGTTGCCATGACGGAGTATGCGGTAGGCAGAACCGCATCGTCGACCTTTGCTGCCGACTACACGCCGATCGGTACCATGATAAACAATCTTTCTGTATGTCAGTCCTACTCGGCAGTCTTTAATCAGGCTGCAAGAAGCATGGGGATCACATCCTATGTAGTGGACAGCGATACACACGGTTGGAACGCAGTCAGACTAAACGGCATCTGGTACTATGTCGATACGACATGGGACGACACGAGAAGCTACGGTCAGAGCAAGGACTATGTCCCCCACAACTATTTTCTGGTCGACAAAACGGGCGGACAATCGGGAACCTCCGCCACGACCTTTTTAAAGAGCCACACACTGTCATCTGAATACGCGACGAAGTTCTCCGGCATCGACTCCTCACTCGGGAGCGGCTACAACAACTTTTTCCCGAAGCAGCAGGGTATCACATCCCAGATGGGATATACGGGAGGATATTTTTACTATTCAAAGGACAACAAGATATACCGCTGGAAGCAGGGAGATTCACAGGGCGCAGTTTTCAATCAGGTGACACAGGTCGCAGGCAGAAGGGTATCCGTTCTCAACAACCTTATCTACATAAGCGGAACAGACGGTATGTACAGAAGCGACTCATCACTGAGCGCGGTCTACAGAGTTGACAACGGGACCTATCTTGGCATGTACGAGGCTGCGGGCAGACTCTATGTAACAAGCAGTACGGGTTCGGACGGCTCCTATCGTATATATGCGGACACCTCAGAGGCTGTGGTTCTTCCGACCACCGGACCCGCCGGCACGGTTTCACCGTATGCTACGTATACTCCGGCTCCCTGGGCGACCATCACTCCGTACGCGACCGCAACGCCCTCGGTCAAGCCAACTGCCACATCAAACGGGATACCGACCGTACCTCCGCTGTACACGGCTACGCCCTCGGCATCGGCTTCACCAGCTTCGGCGACAAAGACACCGTCCTCGAAGACACCTTCGTTTACGGCGCCCCCGAAGACCTACATAAAGAAGCTTACCAACAGCGCATCCGGCGCCGCCTATATAAAGTGGAAAAAGGTAAAGGGCGTCACACACTACAGAGTACAGTATTCACCGTACAAGTCCTTTACGACGAAGCAGATACACACATCACTTACAAATTCAGTGACGATCGTAAATCTGTTTAAAAATAAGACCTACTACTTTCGTGTCAGATCGGTGAAGATGAAAGCAGACTCCACCGGAAAGATATACTATAAGTACTCAAAGTGGAGCAAGAAGAAGAAATTGAGAATAAAAAAATAAAGCTCAACCACGGATATCTGTGCATCCTGCCGGAGGCCTTAAGGATACACTGACTTTATCGGTATATCCTTAAGGCTGTCTGATCAGCTCCAGCGCCTTTATAAGCTGTGTATCGGCATTTGTGCCGTAGTCCTTATCGCTTCCGTCAAACTTCACTTCAACATCGGGCGTAAGACCCTTTTCATGGATCGACCTGCCGCTCGGAAGCAGATATTCGCCCGTGGTGAGCTTTATACCGCCCTTGCCGTCGGCAAGCCTGTATATCGACTGCATGATACCCTTGCCAAAGCTCTTTTCGCCGACAAGCTTTACCTTCAGTCTGTCCTGCAGCGCCCCGGCAAATACCTCGGCGGCACTTGCGGATTTGGAGTTTATCAAAACCGTCATCGGCTTGTCAAAGTGCTTTTCATCGGTCGACTTGTATACAGTATCCTTCTGTCCCTTTCTGGTCTCCGTGAGAAGATCTCCCGCCGGAAGCAGTCTGTCAAGTACGGAGAGCACTGCCGAAAGCACACCCCCGCCGTTATTTCTGACATCTATTATCAGTGACTTCATCTGCTCCTTGTCCAATGCAGCTATCGCCTCGTCAAACTGCTTTGGCGTCTCCCTGTCAAACGATGTTATCTTGATATATCCAACCTTATCCCGAAGCATCTGGTTGTGTACGGACGTATTCACTATATCCTCGGTAACTACCGTAAGCGTCAGCCTTTCGGCATCATCTGTCGAATCCGGGGGAGACACCGCCTGCCCCGACGCGGCGTTTTTGGATCGAAGCACGGTTATACGGTGCTCCTGTCCTGCCTTGCCTCTTATCATTTCCACGATATCATCCACACTGCTCATGGTGACATCCTTATCGTCTACGGCTACGACCACATCCCCGACCTTCATACCGGCTTTGTGCGCGGGAGAGTCCTCCCCCACCTTTGTTATGATCTTTCGCTTGGACGTATCCTCGGCGATCGTTACGCCTATCCCTACATAGTCGCCGTCATTTTTCTGCTTGACCGTGTCCATCTCGCTTTCCGTATAAAATACGGAGTACGGGTCATTCAGCGCGGCAACCATTCCCTTTGCGGCATAGGCGGCGAATTTGTCAGCGTCCGCATCCGACTTCCAGTAGTATCTGTCTATGTAGTTCTCCACCGTCTTTGTGAGATCATATATGGCATCGGCCTTGGGAGTAGACGAAAAGGGATGCAGATCAAAAATATCGAGGACAAGAAAAACCAGCATGACCAGAAGTATCCCCGTAACTATGCCGGTCACATAAAGCCTACCGGGTCTTAGCTGCTTGGCGGCTTGCAGACCTTCTTCCTTTTCAGCGTCCTCGACCGGCTTAACAGTCTCATCCTTTGGGTCCTCGACCAAATCCTCGAAGTCCTCAAAATCCTCAAAATCTTCAAAATCACT
>DMLD01000169.1 GCA_003453515.1 Lachnospiraceae bacterium | reverse complement strand
AAATATAGAGCCGCAAAGCCGTATATGTGACGCCCATCCTGCGTATATCTCGTCGGGCTTTGCCAAAAGGGAGAGCCCTGTCAGGGAGGTGTATCACCACCATGCACATATACTGTCGGTCATGGCGGAGCACGGGCTTGACGGAAGGGTCTACGGGATAGCATTTGACGGCACGGGCTACGGTGATGACGGAACGATATGGGGAAGTGAGTTCCTTGTATGTGATGATGAAAGGTATGTGAGAGCGGGACATTTTTCATCCGTAAAAATGCCGGGCGGGGACAGATCGAGCGTTGATGCGGGAACAAGTCTGTATGCATACCTGTATGAGGCAGAAAGAAGAGAGCTGCTGACTGATGAAGAGATAAAAATGATATGCGGGCGCATAGACTGTCTTGATCAGAGGAAGATGACCGTTCTTAGGGCGGTGTTGGACACGGATACCAACACCGTGTATACATCCTCGATGGGGAGGCTCTTTGATGCTGTGTCGGCACTGCTTGGTATATGCAGTATGAATACCTACGAGGGCGAGTGCGCGATAAGGCTGGAGACGGAGGCAAGGAAGTATATAAAAGAAAACGGTATCTCGATAGCAAGCTATGTGCCTGAGATATGGGTGCCGATAAGAAAGAACGCTGTGTATACTGCGGACAGTGTCTATCTTGTGGCGGCATTGGTAAAGCAGCTTCTCTACGGTACTGATATCGGGGAGCTGGCTTTGATGTTTCACATGGCAGTGGCAGATGCGGCAGCTGATCTGACGGAAATAATAGTTGATGATGAAGGTGCGGATACGCCGGATGGCAAAGCAGACGGATCGACCGGTATGCCGGGAGAGGGTGAGACTGACAATGCTGATGCGGTCAGGGTGGCTCTTAGCGGAGGAAGCATGTGCAACAGCGTACTGGTAAAGAGGCTCATCAATGATCTCAGGGCAAAAAAATACAGCATATACATGAATGAAAGAGTGCCCTGCGGTGACGGCGGGATATCACTCGGACAGATATACGGGGAAGCCTTGCTATATTCGCGTAAAGATGTTATAATCAAGGATACACTGACATTCAAACAAAAAGGGGTATGATTTTGGAAGAGACAAAATACGGAAGGAAGAGTATATCGGGACAGATACTTTTAATAGCTGTCAACATATTGATAGTGCTCATAGTTATACTTGCATATGTGTCCATGAACCGTTCGCGTACTGTGCTCAGATCTCTTATGGAGGACAGTATCTTAAATATTGCCAACTCTGCTGCCACAATGGTCTCGGGTGACGATCTGAAGGGTATGACCGGAGATTATTCGGACAGCAAGAGAGAAGAATACGGCAGGATGATCGATGAACTCGAGGTTTTTAAGAACAATACAGACCTTACCTACATATATGCCGTAAAGAAGATCGGAGACAACTATTGCGTGGTTGCCGATCCTGACTTCGAGGGCGCCGATGAGTACGGTGAGGTCATAGAAACTACACCGGCGCTGCTGAGTGCGATAAAGGGAACACCGTCGGTCGACACGGATGTGGATGAGGACAAATGGGGAGTGTTCTACTCAGGTTTCTCACCGGTATACGCAAAGGACGGCAGTATAACGGGTGTCGTCGGCGTCGACTTCGACGCGGAGTGGTTCGACGGCAGGAGCGCATCCGAGAACCGTAGGATACTTATTCTCTGTATGGTCGCATTCGGAGGCAGTCTTGCTCTTGTTCTGCTGCTTACCAAGAGAGCAAGGCATGAGGTGTTCATGCATCAGATAGAGGGAGAAAAGCTTCTAAGCGTAAAGCGTGCCATAGAGAATGCCAATCACGCGAAGAGTGCTTTTTTGGAGCAGATAACGCAGGAGACAAGAAACCCTATACATACGATACTGGATATGGGGGAGAGGATCGCTCAACAGACCGAGGTCGACAGGATATCGGTATGTGCGTCAAACATACATACATCAGGTGAGTCTCTTATGAGGATAATCAATGATGTACTTGACTATTCCGGCATAGAAGCCGGCAAGCTCCGCCTTGAGGAAAAGGAGTATTATGCGGTAAAAACACTTGCCGACATAGTGGGGACTATCGAACCGGAGATGAAGAAAAAGGGCTTATCTTTAGTTGTAAATGTTGATCCGGAGCTCCCGAGATACCTTTTCGGCGATCCGACGCATATCTCACAATGCCTGTACAACCTTTTGGCAAATGCGTTGAAGTATACCGATGAGGGAGAGGTAGTGCTGTCGGTATTTGTGCAGTCAAGGAACGATAAGTCAGCCTACATCCGTTTCAGTGTGGAGGATACGGGATGCGGTATACGGCACGAGGATCTTGACAGACTGTTTATGCCGTTTGAACAGCTTGAAAGCGAGAGAAGCTCGGGCGATACAGGAACCGGTCTTGGTCTGGCGATAGTGACAAAGCTGCTTGAGATGATGGGAAGCAAGCTCCATGTCGAGAGCCTGTATGGTCAAGGGTCACTGTTTACCTTTGTCATAATGCAGGATATAGTAAAGGAAGAAAAAGTCGGCGATTTTGAAACTGAGTACAACATGCTTTACGGACAGGAGAACAAATGAGATCTAGAGTGCATAAAAAGTCGGTAATATGGATCATAATCGGTGTAGTGATCTACATGGTTTTGCTCACCGGTCTCGCCGTGTTTTTTACATCGAATTCAAGAAGCAGGATGGAGGAGATGCTTAAGCACGAGATGGTCGACGTGGCAAAGAGTGCGGCTGCTTCCATAGATGGTGATATGCTTGACGAGATAGTAAATGACAACAAAAACACCGAGAGCTTTAAAACCATATACGACAGGCTCAGTATATTTTTAAACAAGACAAATGCGAAGTATATATATGCAGTCAGAAAAATGAACGGGGATGTGTATTCCTTTGTTCTTGACACTGATCCCAACGATCCGGCGTTTTACGGCGAGCCTATCGAGAGAACGGATGAGCTTGTCGAGGCGTATCAGGGCACGCCGTCTGTCGAGGCGGATGTTCACTCCGACAGATGGGGGCATTTTTATACTGCATACTGCCCGGTATACAACAGTGCCGGGACCGTGTGTGGGGTCATAGGCGCGGACTTTGAGGCCGACTGGTATCAGGATGAGCTCTCTGTACAGAGGCTATGGATATTGATCATATGTATCTCGACCCTGATAATGAGTGTTTTTGTGGTCGTACTGGTGCTCAACATGTCTAAGCGAGAGGCAATGGAAAAGGCGAGAGAGAGGGACGAGCTTCAGGTCGCAAAAGCCGAGGCGTACGAGGCGAACATGGCAAAAAACAAATTCCTGGAGAAGATGTCCTATGAGGTGAGGACTCCCATAGACAGGATAATGTCGATGGATGAGATGATCCTCAGAGAATCCGTGGAGCGTGATGTCAGGGAGAGCGCAAACCATATAAGGCACGCGGGCAATGAGCTTCTGGCTTTGATGGATGAGATATTGGATATGTCGATGATCGAGTCCGAGGAGAGCGAGGTCATGCTTGTCAGATACGATCCGGTACTCCTTGTATCCGATCTGACCGAGATGATGCAGACCAGACTCAGGGAGAAGGACATAGAGGTCCATACGGAGATAGATGATAAGATACCGAGCATACTTCTGGGTGATCTGGGTCGAATAAAAAAATGTCTGCTGAACCTTTTGACAAACTCGATAAAGTTTACGGAAAAGGGAGAGATACATCTTTCCATGAAAAGGGAGCGTATCAGGGGGACCACGGTTTGGATACGCTTTGCCGTTTACGATACGGGAGTCGGTATAGCCGTGGATGAGATAAAGCTCTTGTATGAGGCGATTGAGGATTTTGGAAAAATGGACAAAACCGCTGTCGAGGGAACATCGCTGAGTCTTGGGATCGTCCACAGGGTCTTGAAGGCAATGGATTCGTCACTTGAAATAGAGAGCAAGGTAGGTCAGGGCTCGACGTTTTCATTTGTCCTCAAACAAAAGGTCGTCGATGAGAAGCCGATAGGAGATTACGAACGCGCAAGGGAGGTCATGATATCAGAGCTTAAGGGCGGTGAAGCCATAAGCTATACTGCGCCGGATGCAAGGATCCTTGTTGTAGATGACTCCAAGATGGATCTGAAGGTCGTCGCGAGGATACTTAAGGATCTGGAGGTCATGACGGATACCACGGACAGCGGCGCAAGGGCTATGGAGTTGATGAGCATAAACACCTACGATGCGCTGATAATAGACCACATGATGCCGGAGATGGACGGTATAGAGCTATTGAGGCTTATCAGGGAAAATACCGAGAATCCCAACTGCAATAAGCCGTGTATAGTTCTCACGGGAAATACGATAGACGGAGCGAGAGAGGAGTATCTGAAGGTAGGCTTTGATGCTTATATAGCAAAGCCTGTGGAGAACGGACTTCTTGAATCGGTCCTTTACAGATACCTCCCGCCGGACAAGATAAAGACGGACAGATTATTTGTAAAAAGACAGGGTGTATAGAAAGGAAGGAGCGTACCATGTGTGTTGCATTGCCGGGAACCGTGATAGAGGTCAGGGATAAAAATGCGGTCGTGGATTTTGACGGAAACAGGGTAGAGGCTCTGTCAGGGCTTGTAAAGATCGAGCCCGGAGACAGGGTGCTGGTACACGCAGGCTGTATACTGCAAAAGGTCTCCGACGAGGAGGCTGATGAGATAGCGTCACTTCTTAAGGAGCTGGCAGGATAAGGGGTAAGGAAATACTGATTTAATCAGTGTATCCTTAGACAAATTGACAGATAAGGGGAAAGAAAGTGAACGGATCAAGGATTTCCATGATACACGGGAGCGGAGGAGCGGCTACCAGAGATCTTATAGAGGATGTGTTTGCAGCTGCGTTTGACAACAGTATACTTTCGGGTATGGAGGATGCGGCTGTAATAGGTATGGAGGATGAAGCTGCCTCAGGTATGGAGCTTGCAGTGACGACTGACAGCTTTGTCGTGACACCCGTTGAGTTTTGCGGCGGAGATATAGGACGACTTGCCGTGTGCGGAACAGTGAACGATCTGCTGATGAGAGGGGCGACCCCTAAGTATATCACATCAGCGTGGATACTCGAGGTGGGTGTCGATACGGAGCTTTTAAAAAGGGTCGTTGATTCGATGGCAAGGACAGCCGCAGAGGCGGGCGTGAGCATTGTAACGGGCGATACAAAGGTCGTCGAGGGCTCTGGCGGGATCTATGTAAATACGACCGGAGTGGGATTTGTAAAGAAGGGACTTGATATATCCGCATCCAACGCTGTCCCGGGTGATGTCATCATAGTATCGGGAAATCTCGGAGATCATCACGCGGCAATACTTGGCGAGAGGATGTCTATAGATACAAGGATCAAAAGCGATGTTGCGCCTCTGGTGCAGATGTGTGAGGGGCTCTTGAACCTGCGTGTCCATACGCTCAGGGATATAACAAGGGGCGGACTTGGGACCGTGCTGAACGAGCTCGCTGATGCTTCCGATCAGATGTTTGAGATATACGAGGACTCTCTGCCTGTAAGTGATGAGGTGAGAGGCTTTTGCGGGCTGCTCGGACTTGATCCCATGTATATGGGAAATGAGGGCAAGCTTGTATGTATAGTCGATCCCGATGATGCCGATGAAGCCCTGTCTGTCATCAGAGCATCAAGATACGGGGAGGCTGCCGCGGTGATCGGAAGGGTCGTCGAGGCTGAAGCTAAGGATAGAAAAACGGTTATCATGCGCACCGGTATAGGCGGGCGCAGAGTGGTGGATGTTCTTCGCGGAGAGGGACTTCCGAGGATATGCTAGGTAGGAGCTATGGATCTTGAAAAAATAAAAAACGAGCTCGGCGGGTATGACGGTCCTGCCATGCGGATCATGGAAATATGCGGGAGCCATACCGAGGCGGTTGCGCGCTTCGGGATACCTTCGCTGATATCGGATAAGATAACGCTGCTGTCGGGACCGGGCTGTCCGGTGTGCGTGACCGCCTCTGCTTATATCGACCGGCTTATAGAGCTCGGGAAAAACGGAAAGAGAATAGTTACGTTCGGCGACCTGATAAGGGTACCGGGCAGCAGCATGAGTCTTGCTGATGCGGGGAGCATGGGAGTGCGCGTCGACATGGTGTATTCACCCAAGGATGTGCTGGGGCTTGCTGCCGCAGCTCCGGGGGACGAGTTTGTGTTTGCCGCCGTTGGCTTTGAGACGACCGCGCCGGTGTACGCTATGCTGATCGATGAGATAGTGAGGGAGAGGATCAAAAACGTAAAGCTGCTCACCTCGTTAAAGACCATGCCCGAGGTCGTCATGAATATGCTTGATAACGGTGCGCCGATAGATGCCTTCATAGCTCCGGGACATGTATGTGTGGTGACAGGCTATAAGGTGTTTGAGGAGGCGGCAAAAAAACATAGCATACCGTTTGGAGTAGCGGGGTTTGGCGGAGAGCAGATCATGACTGCGATATACGGTCTGACTCTGATGAGAGGCAGGGGGATAGTCAAAAACTTTTATCCTGCCGTTGTAAGTCGTGACGGCAATACAACAGCATGGGAAGCTGTCATGAGATTTTTTGAAAAATGCGATGCGACCTGGAGGGGGCTTGGGAGCATACCGGATTCCGGACTGGTGCTAAGGGATGAGTATCTGTGTTATGATGCCGGAAGTACCGGGCTTGATGAAGATGTGAAGAAGAACAGCGGGTGCAGATGTGACGAGGTGCTTACCGGACGGCTGAAGCCCGGAGAGTGTCCGTTGTTCGGAAGGGCATGCTCACCCATGGATCCGCAGGGTGCCTGTATGGTATCGTCGGAGGGGAGCTGCCATACATATTATGTGAATGCCATTAGATGAATCAGGTAAAATCGAGTAGGGAGAGGTTCTGCGATAAAAAAGCAGCAGTGCGATGACTGCTGCTTTTTAGATCCAAATAATACGTTCTTCCGATCAAAGATCGATGAAGAAGTTCTCTTCAGACTTGTTGTTGATAACGTAGTAAGCCTTGCGCTCCTCAACATTGATATAGATCTTGAGGTTGTTGATGTTGCCTACACGATGTCCTGCGTTCTTGTAAGCTTCCTTTACGCGCTCAACAAGCTGCTCTGCAACAACGATGTCCTGTCCCTCAAACTGTACGATAGTCTCCTGTACGTTCTCGACCTTCTTGTTCTTGGAGCCGGGCTTGCGTCCTCTCTTAGTAGTAGTCTTCTTTGCAGGAGCCTTCTTTGCAGTTGAAGCAGCTGCTGTTGTAGTAGTCTTCTTAGCAGCAGGCTTCTTGGCTGCGGGCTTCTTAGCTGCGGGCTTCTTGGCAGCAGGCTTCTTTGCGGGAGCCTTAGCAGCAGTAGTCTTGGTTGCTGCAGATGAAGCTGTAGTGCTTGCAGCAGCGGTAGTAGTAGAAGTAGTAGTAGTTTTAGTCTCTGTCTTGGCCGGCTCTGCAACTTTGCTTACGGGTGCCTTGGTGGTTGGTGTTTTGTTTTCCATTTTACTCTCCTTTGATATCATATCAAAATCAACTCGTTGCATACTATAATATAATACTTATCGCAGATAAATGCAACCCTTTTTTTAAAAAAAGTTACAATTTTCTTATTTTTTCGTAAAATCAAGGTGTAAATTTCTCAAAAATAACAGCGGTAAAAGTGTCTGAAACAACGAAAAACATGGCTTTTAGGCTAAAAATAATTGAATTGTAATCCTTTATCGTGATTTTTTGAAAAAATCATTAAAAAATGGATACTGAAACGATACTCCAGCCGTTTGAAAGGGCAAATGTAACGCTATTTTTTTCGACATTCAACCGTCAGCTTTCCCGAGTCCGATCTGAGAGTTGTACCGAGTGCTTCACACATTTTATTCAGCTTAGCCAGCACTCTCTTTTTTTCACTTCCCTTTTTGGGAGTGGGTTGATAATTGTTGTAGCTAGTTGTCGAGGACACGCAGCAGGGTATGAGCTTCAGCCGTGTTTGCTTCTTCAAAAGCCTTCCGTTTTTGAATTTAAATATGGGTACGGCTATCATTGTATCCTTGTCGGTGGGGTTGGAGTTTCCTCCGAAGCAAAAATTCCCAAGGCTGTACACGATAAAAACACCCTTGTATTTTTCGGCGCCCTGTATGACGTGAGGATGGTGTCCGAGGACGAGGCTGCACCCGCAGTCCACGGCGTAGTGCGCAAGTGATGTCTGTGTCTGGTTCGGGTAGTACTGTCTCTCGACACCTGCGTGCATGCTCATTATTATAAGCTTGCATTTTTTCTTTTTCAGCTTTTTGACTCCGCTTGCGATGAGTGACCGTGCGGCTTCGTAGCCTTCAAGTCCGTTTACGGATATCATTCCTATCTTTATCTTTGTTCCGGTTTTTTTCTTTTTTACCGTGTAGGTACATACCTTTGAATATGAGGAGTATTTGACCTTTGCTTTCTTGAAGGTGTCGATCGAGTCGTAGTAGCTTCCCTCGCCATAATCCCTGCAGTGGTTGTTGGCAAAAGCCAGTGCCTCTATATTACCCTTTTTTATTATATTTATATAGCTTGGCGGACCCTTGAAGGTGAATTTTTTTATCGAGGGAGTTGTTCTTGTCGTGAGTGTTCCCTCAAAGTTTACCAGCGTCATATCATCCGATGCGAAGTATTTTTGCATGTTTTTAAAAAAGTAAGCCTTGTTCTTTACCCGCTTGACCATGGCGTTGAAGGATGAGGAATAATTAAACTTGGGATCGGTGCCAAGAGTGCAGTCTCCCGCGCAGCTTAGCTTTACCGTATCGAGCTTTGGAGTCGGCTTTGGAGTGGGAGTGGGTGCTATATCATCGGCACTGCCCGAAGCGGCAGCTGATGAAGCCTCCATCTCGTATAGGGCGGCATCTGCCGTGTCAGCTCCGGTGCTTTGTCCGACTTTTGCGGACGGGTCGTTCGCGGCGCATCCTGTCAGTCCCATGACACATGATATGATCAGTAATGCGGCTATAGTATTGCGTTCGTTTTGTAAGAGCTTCATTTTTTCCTCCTAAATAAAAGAGGGGATAATCCTGTAAGATCATCCCGCCCTTTTTTCATTGTTACTGTTCACGCCTGAACTCTAACAGCAAGATCATATAAATGTTACACTTCCGTCGCCTATGTCATATATGGCGGGAACGACCTTAAAGCTCATTCCGTCCTCGTCGGGTATGTGCAGCTCCTTTGCGATGCGATCAGCACCGTAGCGTGCATTTTTCCTGCTTGCCTCCTTCGGATCCTTCTCATCACCGATAGCCTTTTTGATCTCGTCGACAAGTGTCTGGATGTAGCTGCCGGGATCCTCCTCGAGCGCTGCGCCCACAGCACCGCAATTGGTATGTCCCAAAACCACACAAAGCCTTGTTCCGAGGTGCTCTGCCGCATACTCCACGCTTCCGAGCTGATGGTCGTCCATCACGTTACCTGCGACGCGTATGGTGAATATGTCACCTATACCGGCTGAGAAAACTGCCTCCGGTATAACTCTTGAATCAGAGCAGGTTACAACGATCGCATACGGGAACTGACCGTTCAGCATGGTTTCCTTGCGAATCGCCGGTGAGATATCTCCGGGATTGGTGTTCGAGTTAACATAGGTTTCATTTCCCTTTTTGAGTTTGGCCAACGCCTCGTCAGCCGAGATGATGTTTCCCATAAACCCTCACTTTCTGTTTGTCAGATCATCGGTTGCTTAAGCCATATTATAACATTTGTCTATGAATCTGTCAAAGGCTTTACGCCCCTCATCGTTGCATTTGTATACGCCTGCATCCTCAAGCACGTGAGAGAACACGCTGCCTATCTCTTCTTTGGTCAGAGCGTTGCTGTCAAGCTCTGCTTTGAGTCTTGCCGGAAGCACCGCAAGTCCCATGACCTCTATCAGACCGATGTTTTCTTTTTTGACATGATGCCACTCGGGATGCGGATGAAATACGCCGAGCGGAAACTCATCTGTTGTGATGTTGTTGCGGAGCACCAGATCGAGCTCATACAGCTCACCCCTCATTCGCGCGATGGGAGTTATGGTGTTGTGAGGTACATTGTCGGTCATTGCAAATATAAATGCGTCCTCATCGCTGTAGCCTCTCCAGGTCGTGAGTATATGGTCTGCAAGCGATACAAGTGAATCCGTGTTTTTGCTTTGGAGCCTTATGGTCGAGAGAGGCCAGTGGATGTATCCTGCATGGACATCCGGATATTTTTCTATCGTGAACTCTTTTTCATACGCCGCTCTCACCATGGGAAACTCGTATCCGCCTCCCTGAAAATGATCGTGGCTGAGTATGGAGCCCCCGACGATGGGAAGATCGGCGTTAGAGCCTGCTGTGTAGTGCGGAAACTGTCTTACAAAATCAAGCAGCTTTTCAAATACGGCTCTGTCTATCTTCATCGGGATGTGGTTTTTGTTAAAAATAATACAGTGCTCGTTGTAATATACATAGGGTGAATACTGCAAAAAGTAGTCCTCTCCCGAGAGCTTTATAGGTATTACCCTGTGGTTTTGTCTGGCGGGATGGGATATGTGACCCGCGTACCCCTCGTTCTCGGCGCACAGCAGACATGCAGGATAACCGGATGCCTTGGCTTTTCCGGCAGCGGCGATATCCCGCGGATCCTTTTCAGGCTTTGACAGGTTTATCGTTATGTCAAGCTCGCCGAAGGACGTGGGACATTTCCACTTTATATCCTTTGCGATCCTGTCTGTCCTTATATAGTTTGTTGCCTTTGAAAAATCGTAGTACCAGTCGGTAGCCTCCCTTGGCGAGCTTTTGTATTTTTCATTAAAGCAAAGGCGGACCTCGGTCGGCATGGGTGTTATCGCGCCCATAAGCCTTGTGTCGAACAGATCCCTTTGTGCCGTGGTATCCTCTATAAGTCCGGCGGATACGGCATAGTCAAGTATGTCTGAGAGTATACTGTTAAGCGGTCTCTCACCGGGTGAGGTATCGGTGGGGTCAAAGCCGTCAAGACAGAGTATCTCCAAAAGTCTGTTTGTAGTATAGGTGATGTCGTCAGGTCTGATAAGTCCGGTGCGAGTCCCGTAGTTAATCAGCTCGCAGATCAAATTGCTAATCATGTTTACCTCCGTATTGTAGTTTATTGTTTGGTTTATTGTTTGGGTTGTTCTTATATGATCTGTACGCCGCCGAACGGACGTATAAGAAGTACATGGCATGCTCCTTCGCCGAACAGATCATCCATCGCCTTGCGGTATACCTCCACGGAATCGTTTTTGACAAACGCCTGTATCGTGCCCGCGAAGCCGCCGCCGTGAATCCGGCTCGCGCCGGCGTTGCCCGCATTTTTCAGGGTCAGTTCACTGAGCATAAGTCCGACGGATGTGTTCTGGTGTGTCAGATCGTGAGGTGCGTATACGTTCTGCAGGAACTTAAATGATGAGTTTCCGGACTCTCTTATTATCTCCAGGAAGTCGTCGAAGCAGTCATCCCTCAGTGCCTTTACGGCAAGCCTGACACGCTTGCATTCCTCATAAAAATGGATGGATCGCATAAACGCCCTGTCGCCTGCCTTTTCACGTATCATAGCCGCATTCCTGATGATCTCCTCCTCCGGAACCTCTTTTAGAACCTGTTTGCCGAAAAGTGCGGCGACGCTCTTCATCTCAGCGGGGACAGCCGCGTAGTCAGGCGTTAAGTCAGCGTGTGAGCCCTTGGTATCGGTAATGCAGAGACTGTAGCCTGCTTTTACGAGACTGAAATCGATCTTTGAGACCTTGGGATCACCCGGATCGGCAAAGTCGATGTGGCAGAGTGATCCGACTGAGCAAGCCATCTGATCCATCAGTCCGCAGGGCTTTCCGAAGTAGACATTTTCCGCGTACTGACCTATTATGGCTATCTCGACCGGATCGACCGACATGTCGTTGTACAGACCCGATAGGATGGTCCCGAGTATGGTTTCAAATGCGGCAGAGGAGGAGAGCCCCGATCCGCTGAGCACATCACTGGTTATGTAGGCGTTGAAACCGCCTATCGCATGCGAGTTGTCGGAGAATTTTTTCAAGACTCCGCGGATCAAAGCCTTTGTCGTGCCTTCCTCCCCGGTATCAGCTTCAAGCGAGGAGGTCTTGATCGTTATCATGTCGTAGCCCTCGGAAAGAAGCTGGATGGCACCGTCGTCCCGCTTTGTGACTACGGCTATGGCGTCATCGCTTATCGAGGCTGCCAAAACCTCTCCGTGCTGATGATCGGTGTGGTTTCCGCAGACCTCAGTTCGTCCGGGTGCTGAGAAAATATGTACATCCGAAGCTGTGTCATGATTGAAGATACGCATAAATTCCTTCACGGCTGCGGTATATCTTGCCGATTGTATGCGCACATTTGCCTCTGTCTGGTAGATGTCAAGAAGCCGGTTGTCGATCCCGCCTTTTTTGATGTGTTTAAGCATTTCATTTGCATTCATGATATGTACCTCCTCACATTATTTCTGCTACAAGCAGGCTCCATGGCTTTATCGTGAGGACATCGTCGGTGGATATCCTTCTGGAGCCCTCAAGACTGTTAGCTGCACCGTTTTCATCTATGATAAGTCTTCCCGGACTGTCTTCATATGTAAAGTGCGCTTCGTTTTCCGAGTAGTTGAGCATATAAATTACCCTGTTTCCGTGGGCGTTTATACCGGTCTTTTTTATGAGCGGAAATTCGTTTACTGAGCCTGTTATATTTGTTTCAGAAAGAACACGTTTAAACAGCTCTTTGTAGCCTTCGGTATTCAATCCGCAGCCGAGGTATACGCAGGTTCCGCTGCCGTATCGCTTGTGGGTGATCGCTGCCGTGTTTTTCCATGCAGGATGCTCATATGTTGCCCATATATCAGCGGTCGTCGGTTTTATGAGTTCCATCCAGTTTACAGCCTCACAGGCTTTAGCGGCATCACGGGTATCCGTGTAGGATATGCTGACATTTTTCGGTATGGTAAAGTTTGAATAGCTCATACCCGTTACATCTGTGAGTGAATGAGGCTGCGCATCAGGATAGATCTTTAGGTTTTCATCGGAAAAGCAGCTTCTGAAGGTCATCACCAGGTAGCCGCCGCCCTCGACATAAGCCCTGAGCCTATCGATGGTTTTTTCGGAGGCTGAGTAAAGCATCGGAACGATGAGCAGAGGGTATCGGCTCAGATCGTCATCCTTATACACTATGTCAGTCTCTATGTTCATCTTGTACAGTGTGTCATATATGGTGCGAAGCACCTCGTTGTACTGTCCCGGCTCATCGTCGACCATATATGGGAATTCATCAATGCCGGTGAGAGAGGAGTTGTCTGCAAGTATGGCTGCGAGTGAATGCTTTTCCTTTATGATTAGGTGATCCTCCCACGGCATCATCTCATGTCTGAAAGAAGACAGCTCATTATATATGTATCCCGGAGTCAGATCATGACTGAGTATCCCCTTCCAGTAGGACTCGATCGCGTTGTGTATGGAATGCCAGTTCCAGTACAATATGGATGCTGCCCCGTTTGCGATATGTGAATATGCCATGAGGCGGAGCTGCCCCGGATAGGGGAGCCATGTGACTCTGCCCTGTGACTGCGTTTCCAAAACAAGGTAGGGAGCTTTCTTAAGGCTTCTGCCGACGGAGCCTCCGAACGATATCATCGCGCCATCCAGGTCATCCTGGGCAAGATGGTATATGTCCGTTCCCGCGATATCCATGCATTTTGCGCAATCCTGTTGATTGACCTCCGGCTGGATACCGTATGAATAGGAGATCCATGAGAAGTCAAAGTTGTGGGTTATGAATTGGTCATCCCTCATATATTCATGAAGTATGTCCGATTGCCAGTGCAGAAAGTCTGTTATGACATCGCGCAAAAATGCCTTGTATGCAGCAGACAGACTTCCGTTGATGGTCCCGCGCACATCGGGGAAGGCATCCCAGTCGTCAACGCGGTTGCTCCAGTAATCCAATCCGAAATCATGGTTGAAGTCATTGATATCAGGATATTTTTCCTTAAGCCTTTTTATGAACAGCTTTTGTGTTTCGGGTGAGGCTGCACCGGCTGAGCGGGTCTCGTTGTCGAGCTGATAGCCGATCACCTGTGGATGATCACTCACCTCGCTCATAAGCCTTCTTATCATCCTCTCGGCGTACTTCAGATAGTTGGGATTGGTGATATCCGTAAGCTGTCTGTGACCGTACAGCATCTGTCCCTCGCGGGTGATGGAGAGTATGTCCGGATGCTTTTTGACAAGCCATGAGGGGACGGCGTAGGTGGGTGTTCCGACGATGACCTTCAGGTCGTATTTCTTCGCATGGTCAAGCATCCTGTGAAGATGAGTAAAGTCAAAGCAGTTATCCCTTGGCTCCCACGTGCTCCATGTGGATTCGGCTATGCGGATAACGTTCATCCCGGCTTCCTTCATAAGTGAAAAATCAGTGTCGATCCTGTCGTAGGGCATATATTCATCATAGTATGCCGCGCCGTACAAAAACGGCAGTGAAGTCAGTTCATTCTTCATATCATACCCCCAAAAAATGATTTCCCGGTCGTGCGCCCATGTGACAGCAGTGAACAACAGCGATGTCACAATGTCACAATGAGGCGCAACAAGTTTTTCTTGACATAATACAACAAAAGTGATATTCTTTATGTATTAGCGAAATCGCGCCTCTGCAACCGCTTGCGCAAATTATAACACAAATCAGAGCATTTGTAAAGCGAAAAGTTGCACAATTTATTGTTTATCAGTTACTCATGGAGAAGTGACAACCGTGAATAGCGACCTGATTATTAAATGAAAGGGTGTAAACCGATGGTCAAGGAAGAAGAACGCAGCAAGATAACGATAGCTGATGTGGCTGATGCACTGGGGATATCCAAGACGACAGTGTCGAGAGCCATATCCGGAAAGGGCAGGATAGGTCAGGAGACCAGAAAAAGGGTGATGGACTATATCGAGGAGAATCACTACAAGCCGAGTCCCATCGCGAAGGGACTGGCACACTCGAAAACCTACAATATAGGATGGGCTATGCCGGGGGATTCTACGATCCCGTCGCTCCCTTTTTTTCAAAGATGTATGCTCGGTGTGTCGGAGGTGGCTGTCTCGGAGGACTATGATATACTGCTTACGATGGTTTACGAGGATGACATAAGTCAGTTAAAGCGTGTTGCGAACAATCGTAAGGTAGATGGGTTTATACTCGGACGAACCCTGATGGAGGATGCCGGTGCGGCATTTTTAAAGGAAAGCGGGATGCCGTTTGTGACCATTGGAAGTACAAGCCTGCAGGATGTTGTACAGGTCGATAATGACCATATTTCCGCGTGCAAGGAGCTTACCTCCATACTTGTTATGAAGGGGATACGCAGGATCGCGGTCATAGGCGGCGGACTGAATCATGTTGTAAACCATACGAGGCTCAGAGGGTTTCAGCTTGCCTGTGAGGAACTGTCGATCAATCAGGATCCGGATCTTATATATATGAACAACGAGGCGGCGGCTGATGTGGAGAGAGCGGTGGATGATGCGTTGCGCAATCAGGTCGAATGCATAGTGTGTATGGACGACCGTGTATGCGGTGCCACACTGGCAAAGTTGCGCAAGGAAAATGTACATATTCCGGAGGATGTGAAGGTGGCTTCCTTCTATAACAGTGAGCTGCTGGAGAACAATCAGCCCGCTATCACAACTCTTCAATATGATCCGAAGGAACTCGGTGCGGTTGCATGCAGGACGCTGTTTGACATGCTTGAGGGCAAGAGAGTACAAAACAAACAGCTGGTCGGATACGAGGTTTTGCTCAAGGGCTCGACACAGTAAATGTATTCGAAAGAATTCGAAATTTTTTAAAAAAAGGTATTGACAACTCTTTGACAAGGTGTTATCATGTGTTCATGAGCAACCGATTGCGCATATGCTTATGCGACGAAGCGATTTGTGCAACGAAGCAACTATTAATCATATCTATATGCAAACAGGAGGGATTACAAAGATGAAGAAAAAGTTTTTGGCCTTAGCACTGACAGTAGCTATGGTAGGCGGATGCCTTGTTGGGTGTGGAAGCTCTTCCAATGAGAGTGCAACAACGGCTCCGAAGACAGAAGAGGCAACCGAAGAGAAGGCTGATGACGCAGAAGGCGGTGAGGAAGCAGCTCCGGCAGCTGATCCGATCCAGAACCTGATCGATGCGACTACAGATACTGTTGCACTCAGAGTATGGGCAGCAGAAGAGGATCAGGATGTAACAAAGAAGATGATCGATGAGTTTACGGCTCAGTATGAAGCAAAGGGCGTTAAGTTCAACATTGAGCTCGGTGTACAGTCTGAGGCAAACGCAAAGGATACCGTACTTGCAGATATGGATGCGGCAGCAGATGTGTTCGCATTCGCAGATGACCAGATCATAGAGCTGGTAAATGCAGGTGCTCTTCAGGAGGTTGCGCAGACATATACATACGATGTTCAGAATGAGAACCTTGCAGGTTCTGTTGAGGCTGCGACACAGGACGGAAAGCTTTATGCATATCCTATGACGGCTGACAACGGATACTTCCTCTACTATGACAAGTCAGTCATCTCCGAGGAGGAGGCAGGCTCCATGAGCGCTATGTGCGCAGCTGCGGATAAGGCAGGAAAGAAGGTTGCCATGATCGTTGGCGATGCATGGTACAACTACTCATTCTTCAAGGCAGCAGGTCTTGAGGTAAATCTTGCCGCAGACGGCAAGACAAATACATGTAACTGGAATGATGCAGCAGGTCTTGATGTAGCACAGGCTATCATCGATCTCGGAAAGACCAAGGGCTTTGCAAATGCCAAGGATGATCCGGCTATCGTATCAGGTGTTAAGAACGGTAAGTATGCAGCAGTAGTCAGCGGAGTTTGGAACTCTGACGCCATCACAAAGGCATGGGGCGACAACATCGCAGCGACCAAGCTTCCGACCTACACTGTAGCAGGCGAGGAGAAGCAGATGTCTTCCTTCTCAGGATACAAGATGATCGGTGTTAACTCACACTCCAAGTTCGTTGGATGGTCAATGCTTCTTGCAGAGTGGCTCACCAATGCTGACAACCAGAAGCTTCGTTTCCAGGAGCGTGGCTTAGGTCCTGCAAACATCCAGGCATCTGAGTCTGAAGAGGTTCAGGCAGCACCGGCTATCGCAGCTCTTGCTAAGCAGGCTGAGTTCGCAGTACCGCAGCGTGTAGGCGGAAACTACTGGGATCCTGCCAAGACACTCGGACAGACACTTATCACCGGCAACAAGGATGGTACAGATCTTCAGGAGCTTCTTGACAACGCAGTAGCAGGTATCACAGCTCCGGTTGAAGGGTGATAAAAAGGTAAACAAATATATAGTTTTAACTAATATATGATAAGAATTACCTCCCCAAGCGTGGCTCCTGTGCCTCAGGGCATAGGAGCCATTTTTAAACGAAAAAGGAGATATGGCCATGAGCAAGAAAAAAGAGAAGAAGAATCAGGTTTATAAGGAAGGCTTTCATTACTTCTCGGATCTTGGTAGAGCCGTAACCCGTGGTGATGTCTGGGTTAAGTCTTCGATGCTTGTGATGGGCGCGGGATATTTTGGAAGGAAGCAGTTTATCCGAGGCATCATCGCAACAGCGATCGAGGCTCTTTTTGTTGTTATGTGTATTTTTTATGCGGCACCGAACCTTGCCAAGTTCGGCACGCTGGGTACCGTGGAGTATGCGGAGGAGTTTGATCCTCTTACAATGCAAAAAAGTGTAAATGATTATGACAACTCATTTCTGATCCTGCTTCATTCGATCATTGCACTGTTTTTGATCCTTGTTTTTATCCTGTATTATATCCACAATCTAAAGATTGTTTACAAGCTGCAGGTGCTCAAGGAAAACGGCAAACATATCAACAATTTCCGAGAGGATTTACACGATCTTGCCGGGAAAAATGTTCACATCACACTGCTTTCACTTCCGACAGTGGGTGTGGTACTTATCAACATAATCCCGATATTTGTGCTGATCGCGATCGCATTTACTAACTACGATCAGGGGCATATGCCTCCAAACGCCCTGTTTACATGGGTGGGCTTTAAAAACTTCGGGTCGCTAGTATCAAGCCAGCTGACCATCACCTTCGGATACGCCTTCCGTAAGGTTTTGGGATGGACGCTTGTGTGGGCGCTCTTTGCGACTTTTACAACATTCTTCGGCGGTATACTTTTGGCGAAGCTTATCAATAACAAAACGACAAAGCTTCCGAAGATGTGGCGTACACTTTTTGTGGTGGCGATAGCTGTTCCGCAGTTCGTGACGCTTTTGTTGGTTCGAAACTTTTTTGCGGACGCGGGAATAGTGAACACCATTTTTTCCAATTTGGGTATCACGGATTTTCTGCAAAACATAGGGCTTGTCAGCAAGAGTATCGACTATGTCCCGTTCCTGACCGATCCCAACTGGGCGAGGGTGATGATCATCCTCATAAATATCTGGGTCGGCGTCCCGTATCAAATGCTTGTCGCGACCGGAGTGCTGATGAATATTCCGGAGGATCAGATAGAAAGCGCGAAGCTGGCGGGCGCAAATTCGTTCCAGATTTTCTGGAAGATCACGATGCCGTATGTATTTTTCATACAGGGACCCGCGCTTATCACGGATTTCGTGAAAAATATCAACAACTTCAACGTTATATATCTTCTGACTCAGGATGTGTTTGTCACACCGGATCAGGCGATGGCGAGCTCACATGCCACGGAGGTTGACTTGCTCGTAACCTGGCTGTTCAGGTTGACCAACAGCTACTACGATTACAAGATGGCATCTGTGATCGGTGTCATAGTATTTATTATCTGTGCCGTATTTACCATCTTCACATTCCGCAGAATGATGAAGGGTGGAAGAGAGGAGGATTTCCAATAATGAAAGCAAAGAAGATTACAAAATTTATCTTGAATCATTTTGTCCTGCTCTTTCTGGCATTTATATGGCTGATACCTATAGTATGGCTGGTATTCACTGCATTTAGCAGCTACTCAGGTATCGATACGGCTCATTTTTTCCCGGAGGGGTATTCACTTGACAACTTCAAGCAGTTGCTTCATCCGAACTCTGTGGTTCAGTACAGTCAGTGGTTTTTTAACACACTTATAATAGCTGTATTTACATGTATCATTTCAACCATATTTGTACTTATGGTCAGCTATGCATTCAGCTGTACAAGGTTCAGAGGACGCCAGACGCTTATGAGCTTTTCGATGATACTGAACATGTTTCCGGGTGTTCTGTCCATGATCATCATTTACTTTGTACTTAAGACGGTCGGACTGACCAACTCACACATAGGAATGATCATAGTATACTCGGCAGGCTCGGGACTCGGATATCTCATTGTCAAGGGATTCATGGACACGATCCCGGCATCGCTCAGAGAGGTTGCCAAGATGGAGGGAGCATCTGACCTTACGGTATTTATCCGTATTGTGCTTCCTGTATGTAAGCCGATAATAGTATATCAGATCATAAGCTCTTTCCTGGTTCCGTGGGGTGATTTCGTTTTTGCAAATCTGATGCTGAACTCAGGAATAAGCAAGGACTTTACCGTCGCGATCGGACTCTATCATATGCTTGACCGCTCGCTGATCAACCAGTACTTTGGTGTGTTCTGCGCAGGAGGTCTTGTGATATCAGTACCTATCGCAATACTGTTTGTGATCATGCAGAAGTATTATGTTGCGGGAGTTGCGGCAGGCTCGGTAAAGGGATAATATTGACTTTGTTTTGGAGGGATGTTTAACCAATGGACAATACATTTGTATTAAACGTGATCCACAGACCGGAGATGGTACCTGAGTATGCCGAGAAGGTAACAGGTCAGGGGAAGTCTGAGGATCTGGGAAGAAAGGACTTACTTACTGAGTCTCTTGATATTTTTAAGTTTCAGCAGGAGACCGCTCACAAAAACGGAATAAAGGTAACTATTCAAATGACATACGCCTCTCTCTTCAACGAGGAGGCGGTGTCACTGGCGAAGGAGCATCACGAGAAATACGGTGATGAGATAGCTCTGTCACTGCTCGGTCTTCCGTGCGAGGAGTTTCGCGAGAAGTACAAGACCAAGGATTTCTGTATCTGGATGTTTTCTATGGAAGACAAAAAGCAGATAGTTGATGATGTTTTCGGAAAGTTTTATGAGGCGTTTGGCTTCTATCCCGAATCGACAGGGTCGTACTATATGGATGCTGATCTTACGAATTATATCAAGGAGAAGTATCCCACGGTACAGTGTGCCATAGCGACATGCTGGGAGGAGGGACCCAAGGCGTACCACACCTGCAACAATTCGTGGTATACACTTTTTGACGGAGGTCCGTGGAATCCGTGGATACCTTCAAAGCAAAACACCCATGCGCCCGCGGCAAACGAGGAAGAGGACAGCGGTATAGTTGCTATCCCTCATCTGTCAAGAGACCTTCTGGCTTGCTACGACGGAAACGGTTCCAACTTCGGAACTCATCCGCAGAATGTACTTCGCGGTATGATATACGATACAAAGACGTGGGAGTTTCCGTATTTTTACAATCTAGTTGACCAGTATCGCCATCTTGCAAAGTACAACAACGGATACAGCTACAACATGATGTTTGTGGGACCCGGCTGGCTCAATAAGATGGGACGCTGGGAGGCTCCGTATGAGCTTTTGTGCAAGTCATATGAGGATGGCATGGCTTATTACGCAGAGCTTAAGAAAAAGGGTGAGCTCGTCGATATGACTATGGCTGAGTTCGCTAAGTTCTATCGTGAGAACAAGCATTATACCGAACCGGAATGTGCTCTGTGGCAGGATATACTGTACGGTTCCGACAAGCAGTTATTCTGGTATGCGGACCCGTATATGAGAGCATGTGTAAACATGGATCAGGGCGGTGCCATCGTGGATCTGAGACCTTATGCTGCCAAGCTTCGCTGGGAGGTAGGTATAGGGACAAAGCATGTACAGGACGCTTCATATCCTTTCCTTATGCAGGAAAAATACAGGGCAGGATACTTCACGCATTATGCCGGAGAGGGTACGGTTCGTTCTGCAAAGCTTATCCATAACGGTGAGGAGGTCGATCTGTGCCTGTGCCGTACAAAGGCTGATTTTTCCGAGGAAGGAAAAACGAGGATACTCACGCTTGAGCCTGTGGAAATCGAGTTTGCCGATCTCACAGTCAAGCTTCAGACAAGGATATACTTTGAAGAGGGCGCGTCCAACATACGCATATCAAGAGAGATACTTCAGATGAGCGATCCGGATGCCGATGTGACCATCAACGAGTATATGGTTGCCTGCTACGGAACCACGGAGTATCCTGAGGATATGACGGACATCACCCTTTCGGTCGGTGATGAGAGGATAAACTACGAGTACAAATGCCGCGAAGCATGTGTAAGGGGTGCGAAGGAAGCGGTTGCGGTGATACCGCCTATTGAGACTAAGGTATCTCTTTCAACCGACAGCGATGATGCGGATGTATATGTGAAGGAGGGATACGCATTCTCACCTATGTTCACACTCGGAGTAAGCAAAAAGATAAAGGATAAGGAGGTCGTGTCAACATGGCTCAATCTGGAAAAGGCAAATTAAATTTCAGGTGTCCGTCCTGCTTTATGCGCGACCTGGATATCGATATGTTTTACGATAAGGACAAAAAGGAATACTATTGTATCAGATGCCAGTACACAGGCACTGAAAAGGATGTTCTTGAGAAAAATGAGATGGTGCGTTTCCGCTATCGTGCTATGATGAAGCGCATCACGGAGTTTGATCATTAGGAAATGCTGACATGAGGAAACACTGATATGATCGGTGTTTCCTCATATTTACTGTTCACGGAAGGTTGAAGGATATGTTTATAAAGGGGATGGATATCTCGACGCTGATCGAGGAAGAGCGCTGCGGCGCAAGATATTTTGATAACGGGGTGGAGAAGGATGCTCTTAGCATATTGAAGGACTACGGGGCAAACTCAGTCAGACTCAGGCTTTGGAATGATCCGTACACCGGGGACAAAAAGCCCTACGGAGCCGGTACCAATGATATTGAGAAGACGATTGTACTTGCAAAGCGCGCAAAGGAGCTTGGCATGAGTGTCCTTCTTGATCTTCACTACAGTGATTTTTGGGCTGATCCGGGGAAGCAGACTACACCGAAGGCGTGGCAGGGATTAAGCCTTACCGAGCTTACAAAAAAGGTGTATAATTTTACGGCTGAGGTTGTCGGCACCATGAAAAATGAAGGCGTATTGCCGGAGCTTGTTCAGGTGGGAAATGAGATAACCAACGGTCTGCTGTGGCCGCTCGGACAAAAGGTAGGCTATCCCGATGCCGAGGAGGCAGGAGATGAGGGAGCGCATGATGACCCGTACCGCACGGAGGACAGCAGGCTTTACAAAAAAAGAGCCTCCGATCCCGATGTGAAGGCAGGCTACGATGCGATAGAAAAGCTTGTAAGCGCCGGTATAAGGGGTGTACGGAGCGCGGCGGACGATGCTGAGATCATGATCCATCTTGATAACGGCGGTTTCCACGATATGTATGTTGAGTGGTTTGAAAACTATTTTTCAAGAGGCGGCGAGGATTTTGACATCATAGGGATGAGCTACTACCCGTTCTGGCACGGAACGATGGATGAGCTGGATCTCAATATGCGTGACATGTATGGCAGATACAAAAAGGAAATAGTCATAGCAGAGGTCTCCATGGGATTTAGCATGGAGGATTACAGAAGCTATGAGGGTGATCCCGATGAGCTTATCGGGATGGCAACAAAGGAGGATCTTCTTGAAAAGCTTGATTATCCCATGACTAAGCAGGGGCAGTGTGACTTCATGCAAAGGATAATGGAGATGGTCAGAGATACTCCCGGAGGTAGAGGCTTTTATTATTGGGAGCCTGCATGGATCCCGGTGCCGGGTTGCGGATGGGCAACGCCTGAAGCACTTGAATATACGGGAGAGACCGGACGCAAGGGCGGTAATGAGTGGGCAAATCAGGCGCTGTTTGATTATGAAGGCAATGCGCTTCCGGCACTTAAGACCATACGGGATTTTTGATAAGGGGAAGGCTTCCGTTACCTTTTTACGGTTGCTACTTAGCGTTTCAAAAAAAATAATTTTGTGCTTGACAAAAAAAAATATGTGTGATATTATTTATCGCGAAAGAGGCAAGGGCGTCTCGGAGAGATCCGGGGCGCTCTTTCTTTTTTTACCTAAATCTGTGCGAGGCCCGCAAGAAAAAAACAAAGAAGGGGGTACGAAGGTATGGAAGAAGTATTAGAGTTATTTGATTCTCAGCTTTTTGGTGTGTGGTTTCTGATCGGCGCTGCTTTGGTGTTCTGGATGCAGGCCGGCTTCGCAATGGTAGAGTCGGGGTTTGCCAGAGCGAAGAATGCGGGCAATATCCTGATGAAAAACCTTATGGATTTTTGTATAGGATGCGTGGTTTTTATCGTAATAGGCTTCGGACTTTTGCTTGGTGAGGATATGATCGGATTCATCGGGAAACCGGGATTTGATATCTTTACCGCATACGGAGATTTTGACTGGTCCAATTTTATATTCAACCTGGTATTTTGCGCAACCACGGCGACCATCGTTTCGGGAGCCATGGCTGAGAGGACAAAGTTTTTGAGTTACTGTGTGTACTCCGGTGTGATCTCCGGGCTTATCTATCCGGTCGAGGCTCACTGGATATGGGGAGGCGGCTGGCTGGCTCAGATGGGATTTCATGATTTCGCGGGATCGTGTGCCATCCACATGGTCGGAGGTATCGCAGCACTCGTAGGAGCCATAATGGTAGGACCGAGGATCGGAAAGTTTGAAAAGGATAAAAACGGTAAGGTGGTCAAGGTAAATGCTTTTCCGGGACATAACCTTGTTATCGGAGCTTTGGGTGTTTTTATACTGTGGCTTGGTTGGTACGGATTTAACGGAGCTGCCTGTACATCGGTCGATCAGCTTGCATCCGTGTTCGTAACGACGACCATAGCACCGTCGGTAGCAACAGTAGTCTGTATGATCTTTACATGGATAAGATACGGTAAGCCGGATGTATCGATGTGCCTGAACGCATCACTGGCAGGTCTGGTCGCCATCACCGCGCCGTGTGATGTTACGGACGCGACAGGTGCGACAGTGATAGGAGCGGTCGCAGGCTTGCTTGTAGTATTCGGGGTGTGGCTGCTCGATCACAAGTTTCATGTCGATGATCCCGTAGGTGCGGTCGCTGTTCATATGATGAACGGTATCTGGGGAACCATAGCAACAGGACTTTTTGCGACCACATCCGCTCCGGGAAATGATTCGCTGACCGGACTGTTTTACGGAGGAGGCTTCAAGCTTTTATCCACGCAGCTTATCGGCTTTGTGAGCGTTGCGGCATGGGCAGCGATCTGTATGGTGGTCGTGTTCGCGCTGATCAAAGCAATATTCGGGCTGAGAGTCAGCGAGGAGGAGGAGATCGAGGGACTCGACCTCACCGAGCACGGTCTTGCAAGTGCATACTCAGGCTTTGCGATCATGGATGTTTCAAACTCGGCAATGGTGGCAAATGAGAACACGAACCTTGGTATCACCGAGTATGATCAGGCGAGCGAGGTCATGAAAAATGCCTCGGTTCCTGTTGAAAATGTTGCGAAGGCAGTGGAGGGAACGATACCCGACAGCGGTATTTACAAGATAGTCATCATAACCAAGCTTTCAAGGTATGACAAGATGAAGAGAGCGCTCAACGAGCTCGGTGTCACCGGTATCACAGTGACCCAGGTCAGCGGATGCGGGATCCAAAAGGGTGCCGGCGAGATGTACCGCGGGGTTGAGATGGATATGACTCTTTTGCCGAAGATAAAGCTTGAGGTGGTAGTATCGGGTATACCGGTCGACTCAGTCATAGAGACAGCCAAGAGAACACTTTATACCGGCAAGATCGGTGACGGAAAGATATTTGTATATCCTGTTAGCAGGGTCGTGAAGATCCGTACAGGTGAGGAAGATTTCGAAGCATTGCAGGATGTAGAGTAAGGAAGTATGGACATGAGTGAAGGTATACATGAAGAATGCGGAGTGTTCGGGATGTTTTCATCCGAACCGAGAGAGATAGCAAGAGACATATATTACGGATTGTATGCTCTTCAACACCGCGGACAGGAGAGCTGCGGAATAGTAGTTTGTGATGATGGATTATTCCATTTTCATAAGGATGCGGGTGGAGTTGGTGACGTTTTTAACGATGATGAGCTTGCAAGGTTTCCGGTTGGCACAATGGGTGTGGGCCACGTGAGATATTCCACTACAGGCAGAGATCTTAGAGCAAACTGTCAGCCGATGCAGGTCAATCATCAGAAGGGGAAGATGGCGCTCGCTCACAATGGAAATATAAGCAACTCCTATGAATTAAGGACGGAGTTGGAACTAAACGGAGCCATATTCCACTCCACATCCGATACCGAGATAATAGCTTATCTGGTGACACAGGCAAGGCTTGTAAAGCCATCGATAGAGGAAGCGCTCATAACCGCAATGTACAGGCTTGAAGGCGCGTATTCTATCGTCCTGATGTCGGCGAGCAAGCTGATAGCAGTGAGAGATCCGAGAGGCTTCAGACCGTTGTGTATAGGAAGCTGTCCGGACGGAAGCTATGTTGTATCCTCGGAAAGCTGCGCACTCGATGCCGTGGGTGCGAGCTTTGAAAGAGATGTATATCCGGGAGAGGTAGTCGTAATCTCGGGATCCGGGAAAAATATAACGCTGAAAAGCTATAAGGAGCACTGCGATAAATATGCAAAGAAAACGTGTATTTTTGAATATATATATTTTGCCAGACCGGACTCTGTCATAGACGGTATATCGGTCCACGAGGCAAGAGTAAAAAGCGGCAGAATACTTGCGGGAAACGACCGCCCGCTTGAGGCGGATGTGGTTATAGGTGTTCCCGATTCGGGGATAGACGCGGCTTTGGGCTATGCGGAGGCTTCGGGCATACCTTACGGTCAGGGCTTTGTCAAGAATAAATATATAGGGAGAACATTTATCTCACCCACACAGGATGAGAGGACAGATCAGGTCAGGATAAAGCTAAATCCTATTAAAAAAACAGTCGAGGGCAAAAGGGTCATTCTTGTGGATGATTCGATAGTCAGAGGCACCACGAGCGGTCGTATAGTAAAGCTTTTGAGAGACGCGGGAGCTGCTAAGATACACGTTAGGATATCCGCTCCGCCGTTCATTGCTCCGTGCTACTACGGGACGGATATAGATTCAAAGGAAAACCTGATAGCGGTCCACCATTCACCCGATGAGATAGCGGGGATGATAGGAGCCGATTCACTGAAATATCTGCCGACGGATTCACTTCACGAGCTGATAGGCTGCAGAGACTACTGCGACGCCTGCTTTGACGGCATATACCCGACAAGGATACCGGATAACACGTCAAAGGATCGTTTTGAAAAAAGGCTGTCGGAGAGATAAAACGCGGAATTTATATAGGCTGATATTTCAGCTTATACAAATAAAAAATGGATCAAAAACCGGAGGAACAGTATGTGCGCTATACTTACTTATTCACGAAAGGACGTGTCTGAATCCTTTTTTGAAAAAATGCTCGGAGCAACGCAGTCAAGAGGACCCGATATGAGTAAAAAGGTTTTGCTTGGCTCCGGGTGGATGGGGTTTAACAGATTGTCTATCATGGGACCCGAGCCCACCGGGATGCAGCCGTTTTTTTACGGAAAAAATGCTGTTGTTTGCAACGGTGAGATATACGGTTTTGAAATGCTAAGGGACTATCTGGGATCGCTCGGAGTGAGGTTTGTCTCTCAAAGCGATTGTGAGATACTACTTCCGCTTTATGAGCGGCTGGGTGTCAAGATGTTTGATCTGCTCGACGCCGAATTTGCATGCGTCATCTATGACGGCGAGAAGGATACCTTCATCGCTGCCAGAGATCCGATAGGGATAAGACCTCTTTATTACGGCTATGATGACAAGGGCTGTATAGCATTTGCGTCAGAGCCCAAAAATCTAATATCCGTTGTGGATGAGATAAAGCCGTTTCCGCCGGGACACTACTATAAAGACGGTGAGTTTGTTTGCTACAGGGACGCCTCCAAACCGACCGGAAGATATTTTTCCGAAGAAGCGGATCACGCACCGGGCGATATAGATGAGATATGTAAAAATATCCATGATAAGCTATTAAACGGTATCAAAAAAAGACTCAGTGCGGATCAGCCGATAGGCTACCTTCTCTCGGGAGGACTTGATTCCTCATTGGTCTGCGGGGTCGCGGCGAGTATGTCAGACAAGCCGATCAAGACGTTTGCCATCGGGATGGATGTGGATGCAATAGATCTTAAATATGCGAGAAAGGTCGCTGATTATATAGGGTCCGAGCATCACGAGGTCATCATTACAAAAAACGATGTAACGGATGCGATAGAGCCCGTGATCAAAGCGCTGGCAACCTACGATATCACGACGATACGAGCCTCTATTGGCATGTATCTTTTGTGTAAATGGATAAGAAATAATACCGACATAAAAGTGGTTTTGACAGGGGAGATATCCGACGAATTATTCGGATATAAATATACTGATTTTGCACCCTCGGCTGACGAGTTTCAAAGGGAAGCCATAAAGAGAATATCCGAGATACATATGTATGATGTGTTGAGAGCGGACAGATGTATAAGCGTCAATTCACTCGAAGCCAGAGTCCCGTTTGGCGATCTCGATTTTGTGGATTATGTGATGAGCATTGATCCCGCCAAGAAGATGAACTCCTACGGGATAGGCAAGTATCTTCTCAGACATGCCTTCGAGGATGACAAGCTCATTCCGGATGAGATACTGATGAGAGAGAAGGCTGCCTTTTCCGATGCTGTCGGACATTCGCTGAGGGATGACATTATCGAGTATGCTGATAAAAGGTATACCGATGAGGAGTATGCAAGGGGCATCGAGGCGTATACGCATGCGAGGCCGTTTACCAAGGAGTCGCTGATGTACAGGGACATTTTCGAGAAATATTATCCCGGGCAGTCCGGGATGGTGAAGGATTTTTGGATGCCGAATCGGGAGTGGAATGGTTGCAATGTTGATGATCCGTCTGCGAGAGTCCTGTCGAATTACGGCGCGAGTGGTGAATAGTCCTGTAACCGACGTGCACCGCTACGGTTTCGAATAGGCGCAAGCGGATCCCGAGGGAACAACAGATTCTGCGGTTGGCTGTGGACATAAGATACAAAAATTTCCCGAGGAACAACAGATCCTGCGGTTGGCTGTGTATGTAAAACAAGATTTATGTAATATGTAACTATTAATAAGCTATTAGCAAACTAAATTGGAGGGCGAGAAAATGATTGAAGCAAGAAAACTACCTGAGCAATATGGATGTTTGGTCTTTAACAACAAGGTCATGCGCGAGAGGCTGCCTAAGGACGTTTATAAGGCTGTCCACAAGACGATCGTGAACGGAACGCATCTCGAACTTGATGTGGCAAATTCGGTTGCAGCCGTGATGAAGGAGTGGGCTATCGAGAACGGCGCAACGCATTATACACACTGGTTCCAGCCGATGACGGGACTTACAGCAGAGAAGCACGACAGCTTTATCTCACCCGAGGACGACGGAAGTGTCATCATGGAGTTTTCCGGCAAGGAGCTCGTCAAGGGCGAGCCGGATGCATCAAGCTTCCCGTCGGGCGGCTTAAGAGCCACATTTGAGGCGAGAGGCTACACGGCGTGGGATCCGTCCTCGCCGGCATTTATCAAGGACGGGTCACTTTATATCCCGACCGCATTTTGCTCCTACGGCGGAGAGGCACTCGATAAAAAGACACCGCTGCTAAGGTCGATGGAGGCACTTTCCAAGCAGGCAGTGAAGCTTATGAGGATACTCGGTTACGATGATGTGACAAGAGTCAATACAACGATCGGATCGGAGCAGGAATATTTCCTTATCGATAAAAATGACTACATGATGAGGAAGGATCTTTTGTTTACCGGCAGGACACTGATCGGCGCTCCCGCGACCAAGGGTCAGGAGATGGAGGATCACTACTTCGGAGTCATCAAGCCAAAGGTGTCAGCCTTCATGCACGACCTTGATGAGGAGCTGTGGAAGCTCGGTATTCCCGCAAAGACAAAGCATAACGAGGTGGCTCCGGCGCAGCACGAGATGGCGCCCGTGTTCGAGACGGCAAATGTGGCGGTCGATCACAACCAGCTTACCATGGAGGTCATGAAAAAGGTTGCCGACAAGCACGGATTTTCCTGCCTGCTCCACGAGAAGCCGTTCGAGGGCATCAACGGTTCGGGAAAACACAACAACTGGTCGATCTGTACGGATACCGGGATAAATCTTTTGGATCCGGGCAAGCATCCGGATGAGAACATCCCGTTTTTGGTAACACTTATAGCAGTTATCGCAGCAGTCGATGAGTATGCGCCGCAGCTCAGACTCTCGGTAGCATCGGCGGGAAATGATCACAGACTCGGTGCAAACGAGGCACCGCCTGCCATCATTTCTATCTTTGTCGGAGATGAGCTTTCAAAGGTTTTGGAAAGCATAGAGTCAGGTAAGGTATTTACCGGAGGGGACAAGGTGAAGATGGAGATGGGAGCCCAGGTGCTTCCGCATATCACCAAGGACAATACGGATCGTAACCGCACATCACCGTTTGCCTTTACGGGAAATAAATTCGAGTTCCGTATGCCGGGATCGGCAGTGTCGGTTGCAAATGCAAACATCGTATTAAACACTGCGGTAGCTGAAGTTTTCAGCAGGATCACGGATGAGCTTGAAGGGCTTGGATCGGATGCGCTGCATAACAAGCTGACCGCTGTATTAAAGGATATGCTTATAGCACATAAGCGGGTATTATTTGACGGAAACGGCTATACCGACGAGTGGGTCGCAGAGGCTAAGCGCAGGGGGCTTCCGAACCTCAAATCACTTCCCGATGCGATGCCTGAGTGGATATCGGATTCATCCGTAAAGCTGTTTACAAAGCATCAGATATTCACAAGAGAAGAGCTGGATTCAAGATATGAGATACTGCTGGAGAATTATTCCAAATCGATAAATATAGAGTCGCTGACTATGCAGGAGATGGTCAGAAAGGATCTTACAAGCGGTATCGTAGCATATGAGAGCGAGCTGACGGATGAGATCTTGAAAAAGAATCAGGCACTCCCCGGAGCAAAGGCGATGCTCGAGAGCGGGATACTTAAGCAGCTCGATGATGCCTCGACCGCGATAGCAAAGAAGCTTGATATCCTAAAGGAGGATACACTTAAAGCAGAGAATATGAGCGACGTCCTTGAACAGGCGGCTTTTTATGAAAAAACAGTGCTTAAGGATATGGATGAGCTCAGAGCATATGCAGATGAAGCGGAGGCGCTGATACCGGATGAGTATCTGTCATATCCGACATACGGACAGATGCTTTTCTCGCTTCGCTGATCATGTAGAGGAAACACCGGGCATACCGGTGTTTCCTAAGCTGTCTCATAAAAAGAAACAAAGGAGAAGACCATGGATAACAATTATTGGATGACAGAACACGATGCCTGCGGAATAGGCGCCGTTATAAATATCGACGGAAAGCCGGATAACAGGGTGCTGGATGACGCACTGTCGATAGTTGAAAAGCTGGAGCACAGAGCCGGAAAGGATGCTTCCGGAAAGGTCGGAGACGGCGTGGGGATACTTACGCAGATATCGCATTCATTTTTCAAAAAAACTGCAAAAAAATGCGGTATAGATCTCGGCAGCGCCCTTGATTACGGTGTCGGTATGATATTTGCGCCGTCGGACAAGATCAAGAGGATGTTTGCCATGCGCATGCTCGAGGTCATCGCCGAGAAGGAGGGGTGCAGGCTTCTCGGTTGGAGAGAGGTCGACATACATCCCGAGATCCTCGGTGAGAAGGCAAAGGAGTGCATGCCCTATATCTGTCAGTGCTTCATAGAGCGGCCGTCGGACACCGAAAGAGGTATCGAATTCGACAAAAAGCTCTATTGCATCCGCCGCGAGTTCGAGCAGAGCAGTGAAGATACATATATCTGCTCGCTTTCATCCAGGACGATCGTATACAAGGGAATGTTTTTGGTGGGACAGCTGAGGCTTTTTTATGAGGATCTGCTTTCGCCGGATTACAAAACAGCGATCGCACTTGTGCACAGCAGGTTCTCTACCAATACGACACCATCCTGGCAGCGGGCACATCCGTACCGCATGATCGCTCACAACGGTGAGATAAATACAATCCGCGGAAACGCCGATCGTATGCTTGCCAGAGAGGAGACTATGTCTTCCTCGCTGCTTGATAAAAAGAAGGAAAAGATATATCCGGTCATCAACGCTTCGGGCTCCGATTCGGCGATGCTTGATAACACGCTGGAATTTTTGTATATGAACGGTATGGAGCTGCCGCTTGCAATGATGCTCGCCGTGCCTGAACCGTGGAAGCACGACGAGTCCATGTCGCAAAAAAAGAAGGATTTTTATCATTACTATGCGACCATGATGGAGCCGTGGGACGGTCCGGCTGCGATCCTTTTTACGGATGGCGAGCTGTTTGGAGCGACGCTTGACCGCAACGGACTCAGACCGTCAAGATACTATGTCACAAAAGATAAAAGACTTATACTTGCATCAGAGGTCGGAGTACTTGATATACCGGATGAGGATATAGTTTGTAAATCAAGGCTGTCACCCGGACACATGCTTGTAGTCGATACCAAAAAGGGAAGGATACTTTCGGATGAGGAGTGCAAGGAGAGATATGCCTCCGCGAATCCTTACGGGGAGTGGCTTGACAGACATCTGCTTCATTTGCACGATCTGCAGGTACCCAACAAAAAGATACCGACACATGATGGCAAGCTCCGTGACAGGCTTTATAAGGTCTTTGGCTATTCGTATGAGGATGTGAACGATCAGATAATCCCTATGGCTGAAAACGGAGTGGAGCCCACCGTATCCATGGGAAATGATATACCGTTGGCAATGCTCTCGAGACATCACCAGCTGCTGTTTTGTTATTTCAAGCAGCTGTTTGCACAGGTCACCAATCCGCCGATCGATTCGCTGAGAGAAAAGATAGTTACCGATACCACGGTCTATATAGGCTCTGACGGGAACCTCCTTGAAGAAAAGGGGGTCAATTGTCGTGTGCTCGAGGTCAACAATCCAATACTTACCGGTGTTGATCTGATGAAGATAGAATCGCTCGACCAGGAGGGCTTTGTAACCGCGAAGGTCTCATTATTATACTATAAAAATACTCCGGTCGAGAGAGCTCTTACACAGCTGAATATATCGGTCGACAGGGCGATAAATGAGGGGGCAAATATAATCACGCTATCTGACCGAGGAGTGGATGAAAACCACATGCCCATACCGTCACTACTCGCCGTGTCATCGGTGGAGCAGCACCTCGTTGCAACAAAAAAGAGGACGCAGGTATCGCTCATACTTGAAAGCGGGGAGCCGAGAGATGTTCACCAGATAGCGTGCCTGCTGGGATACGGTGTGCGTGCGATAAACCCCTATCTCGCACATGAGTGTATAGCAGAGATGATAGACAAGGGAAGACTTGACAAGGATTACCACACGGCAATAGCCGACTACAATGAGGCGCTTCTAAACGGTGTGGTAAAGATCGCCGCGAAGATGGGTATATCAACACTCCAGTCGTATCAGTCCGCAAGGATATTTGAGGCGATAGGCCTGTCAAAGGAGCTTATCGACACATATTTTGCGGGAACGGTATCCAGAGTCGGCGGCATAGGGATAAAGGAGATAGGAGAGGATGTTGAGCTAAGACACAATATGGCATTCGATCCGATGGGTCTGCCGATGGACACCACGCTGGATTCAGTCGGATTTCATTCGCTAAGAAGCGGTGATGACAAGGAGGATCACATGTATTCTCCGAAGACCATAGTTACTCTCCAGCGCGCAGTAAGAGAGGGAGACTACGAGCTCTTCAAGGAGTATACCGACATGGTCGATGACGAGGACAGACCTCACACTCTCAGAGCCCTGCTCGATTTCGTACCGCAGGGAGATGAAATACCGATCGACGAGGTCGAGAGCGAGGACGAGATCGTGAAGCGCTTCCAGACCGGTGCCATGTCATACGGATCGCTCTCAAAGGAGGCGCATGAGACACTTGCCATCGCAATGAACAGGCTCGGCGGAAAGTCGAACACCGGCGAGGGCGGAGAGGATGTAAAGAGATTTTATACAGAGAAAAACTCCGCAGTCAAGCAGGTCGCATCAGGCAGATTCGGCGTGACCGGAGAGTATCTGATGAGCGCTGCCGAGATACAGATAAAGATGGCGCAGGGCGCAAAGCCGGGAGAGGGCGGACATCTTCCCGGGAAAAAGGTCTACCCGTGGGTGGCGTCGACCAGATTTTCAACACCCGGAGTTTCGCTCATATCGCCGCCGCCTCACCACGATATATACTCGATCGAGGATCTGGCTGAGCTTATTTACGACCTGAAAAATGCCAACGACAAAGCAAGGATCTCCGTCAAGCTGGTTTCCGAGGCAGGCGTCGGCACTATCGCGTCGGGCGTAGCCAAGGCAGGCGCACAGGTGATACTTATATCCGGGTATGACGGAGGTACCGGTGCTGCACCGTCATCATCGGTTCACCATGCCGGGCTTCCGTGGGAGCTGGGTCTGTCTGAGGCGCACAAATCCCTCATTGAAAACGGTCTTAGATCACACGTTATACTTGAGACCGACGGAAAGCTGATGAGCGGACGTGATGTGGCGATAGCGGCGCTGCTCGGTGCCGAGGAATTCGGCTTTGCCACGGCACCTCTCGTATCCATGGGATGTATGATGATGAGGGTCTGCTCCAAGGA
>DMLD01000025.1:6205-6435 GCA_003453515.1 Lachnospiraceae bacterium | reverse complement strand
GAGATGGACGGCTTTGATTCATCAAAGGGAATAATAATCCTCGGAGCGACCAACCGTCCCGAGGTGCTTGATAAGGCGCTGCTCAGACCCGGTCGCTTTGACAGAAGGATAATCGTAGAGAAGCCGGATCTTAAAGGAAGAGTTGATGTTTTGAAGGTGCACTCCCATGATGTGCTGATGGATGACACGGTCGATCTCGAGGAGATAGCACTTGCGACCTCGGGAGCTGT
>DMLD01000025.1:0-5996 GCA_003453515.1 Lachnospiraceae bacterium | reverse complement strand
CATCACGAGATAGGTCACGCTCTCGTCATGACACTTCTGAAAAATACCGAGCCGGTGCAGAAGATAACCATAGTACCCAGAACCATGGGAGCGCTCGGATATGTTATGCAGGTTCCCGAGGAAGAGAAGTATCTTATGAAAAAGGGAGAGCTTCTCGATCAGATCACGGGTCTTTTGGGTGGACGTGCGGCTGAGGAGGTCGAGTTTGACGATGTGACCACGGGCGCATCCAATGATATAGAGAAGGCGACCTCGATCGCAAGGGCTATGGTCACACAGTACGGTATGAGCGAGCGGTTCGGAATGATGGGACTCGAGACCATCACAAGCCGTTATCTCGACGGGCGACCGGTGTCGAACTGCGGAGAACAGACCGAGGCTGAGATAGATCAGGAAGTTAAATCCATACTTGAATCCTGCCACGACAAAGCCAAGTCGATCATAGTAGAGTATAAGGAGGTCCTCGAGAAGCTCGCCGCTCATCTTATAGAAAAAGAGACGATAACAGGCAAGGAATTCGTGGAGATATTTGAGACGGAGACCGGCATTAAGCTTAAGAAAAAGAACCCTGACGGAACAGTCGCTGATCCGGACAACACAGACGAAACGGATGAAGCCGGAGAAGAGTCAGAGAAAGCCGGAGAAGAGCCGGAAAATGCCGGGGATGAGCCGGAGGATGACGATGGAACACTTTGATATACCTGAGGAGCTGAAGAAGCTTCCTGCCAAGCCGGGAGTTTATCTGATGCATGATGCATCCGATGAGATCATATATGTCGGAAAGGCAATATCCCTAAAAAACAGGGTGAGGCAGTATTTCCAGGAGAGCAGGAACGTCTCTCCCAAGATCGAGAAGATGATCTCGAAGATAAGCTGGTTTGAATACATCGTGACGGACTCCGAGCTGGAGGCTCTGGTTCTTGAGTGCAACCTGATAAAGGAGCACGAGCCAAAGTACAACACGATGCTTAAGGACGGAAAGACCTATCCTTATATAAAAGCGACGATACAGGAGCCTTTTCCAAGGCTCTTGTTTTCGCGTCAGATGAAGCACGACGGCAACAAGTACTTCGGACCCTTTACCAGTGCGGCTGCGATCAGAGAGGCAGTTGATCTTATAAACAGGATTTATCATTTGAGATACTGCTCCGGAAAGATAGATCCGGAAAAGACCAAAAGACCGTGCCTTTACTATGACATGGGTCAGTGCAAGGCTCCGTGCCGCGGCTTGATCTCCAAGGAGGAGTACAGACAAAATTTTGAAAAAGCACTTAAGTTTTTGCAGGGCGACACATCCGAGATAAGGCATGAGCTGAATGACAGGATGATGGAAGCCTCCGAGCAGATGGACTTTGAGAAGGCAGCGGAATACAGGGATCTCATAGAGAGCATCAAAAGAGTCACCGAAAGGCAAAAGATCACATCTGACGAGAAGGAGGACAGGGATATACTTGCGCTTGCCCGCCGTGAGAACGAAGCGGTCATGCAGGTATTTTTCATAAGGGACGGAAAGCTTCTGGGGAGAGAGCATTTCTTCCTTACAGGAGTAGAATTCGAGAAAGATGAGGACGTTATATCCTCATTTATCAAACAGATGTATGCCGGCACGCCATTTATCCCAAGGGAGATCGTCACGGAAAAGGAGTTCACCGACAGCGAGACGATCTTGGAGTGGCTCTCAAACAAGCGCGGACACAAGGTCTACTCCGTCATCCCGCAGCGCGGCGCCAAGGAGAGGCTGTTGGAGCTTGCCAAGAGAAATGCCTACATGGTGCTGATACAGGATTCGGAGAAGCTGAAAAAGGAGATCGACCGGACCAGAGGCGCGATGGACGAGATAGAGGAGCTGCTTGGAATGCAGGGTGAGCTGAATAGGGTAGAATCCTACGACATATCCCACATCAACGGGTTTGAAACGGTTGGATCGATGGTCGTTTTCGAGGATGGCAGACCCAAGAAAAATGACTACAGGAAGTTCAAGATCCGCTCCGTATCGGGACCTGACGACTACGGCTCGATGGATGAGATGCTGACAAGGCGGTTTGAGCACGGAAAGAGGGAAGGACTCTCGGAGGGGGATTCGTTCGCGCACTTTCCGGATATCATTTTTATGGACGGAGGCAAGGGACAGGTGCATGTCTGCGAGGACGTGCTGAAAAGGCTTGGAGTCGATGTTCCCGTGTGCGGCATGGTCAAGGACGATCATCACAGGACCAGAGGTCTGTATTTTCACGATGAGGAGATACCCATAGACACGCATGGACAGGGCTTTCACCTGATCACAAGGATACAGGACGAGACGCACAGATTTGCCATAGAGTACCACAAGCAGATACGAAGCAAGGGGCAGGTCCACTCGATACTTGACGATATACCGGGCATCGGACCGAAGAGGAGACTCGCACTGATGCGTCACTTTGATTCGCTCGAGGATATAAAAAATGCCACCACAGACGAGCTTGCCGCCGTGGATGGCATGGATCGGCGCGCAGCTGACGCGGTCGCTGCATTCTTTGAATCCGAGCCTGACCGGTTGGCTCACGCTGTCAGAAACGGAAAGTAGAGGGGTTATTACCTGGATGCATTATGTATCTCACATATCGAATCTATGAGGTATTCGGGCATGATGAGAGGAGAGTCCTGAGTCTTGCCCTCACCTGCTGCCTCGTCCTTTTTCTGAAGATACACTACGTCATAAACATCCGCTTCCGGGCAGCCGTCTCCGGCGAGAAGCCCGGAGGATTTGCAGATACGGCAGCGCAGATGGCAGTCGCACGAGTCTGTAGGCACCGTTGATTCCGTAAAAAATTCAACTCTCTTACACGAGCCACCCACAGCATCCTCACACAGATTGTCGATGGCGAGCTTGCCGCACTTGGTACAGATGGTCGCCGAGATGATCCCTTCCGGTGCGGGGAAGGAATTCTTTGTTTCATAGCGTGAATTGATCTTTTCCATTATATTTTTCCAGATCAGCTTGTGATAGTTACCGTTTTTCTGGGAACGGTTCCCGTCAAAGCCGCACCATATACCGGCGCTCAGGTACGGTGTGTATCCGACGAACCACAGGTCATTGTTGTCGGTAGTGATACCGCTTTTCCCTGCAATGACCATGTCGCTGCTACCGAATTTGACACTTCCCGAATCGAACTCCGCGACCTCCTCGCGCATGGTGTCGGTGAGAAGCCATGCCGTGCTTTCCTTCATGACACGCTTGGAAGTGCTCATGGTGTGGTCGATGAGGGTGTTGTCATCCTTATCCTTTATCGTGGTGTAGAGGTGGGGCTGGTGATACACGCCTCCGTTTGCTATGGTGGCAAAGGCGCCTGTAAGCTCATGATTGGTCACGCCCTTGGTGAGCTGTCCCAGAGCCAGAGGCAGGGATATGTCCGTATAGGAGTGACCCGTATCATCAGAGTAGCCATCGACCAAGGTTGTGAAGCCAAGATTTAACAAATAGCTGTAGCCTACATGAGGAGTGACCTGATCCAGCGTTTTTACGGCTACTACATTGATAGAGTTTTTGATGGCGTCACGCTCGGTAGTCAGTCCGTGGTAGGTATCCTTATATATATTGTTGACGGGCTGCTCGGTGTTCGGATAGTTGTACTTGGTATCATCGTAGACATTTCCCAGAGTGATCCCCGAGGTGTCAAGCGCGGGGAGATAGGCAGACAGCACGCTCATAGTCGAACCCGGCTGTCTGGTGGCAGCGGTAGCCCTGTTGTAGCAAAGGCTTTCCTCCTTTTCACCGCGTCCGCCCACCAACGCCTTGATCTCGCCGGTCGTCTGATCCATGAGGACAAACGAGCACTGCGGCTCTATTATGGTTCTTATGGATTCTGCTATGACCGTATCCTGCTTCGTGACGACGTGGTGTCTGAACGGCGCGATCACGGCGTGAGCTTGCCTTTCCGACTTGAAGTAGGATTTGATAGGTTTGTTGTTTTCCTCGTACCATTTTTTCATATCGGAAAAATTGAAGGATTCCAAGATACCGTTAGTATGCTCGATGGTCAGCTGATAGTTCAGCTGGTACTTCACGTTTGAAGGATAGTTTTTGGGGTCGTTGAGCTCCTTGTCACACACGGTCTGCATGTTCGTATCCTGTGTGCTTTTGATGACCAGACCTCCGGTGTATATGGCGTTGGCAGCCTGAGTGTCGGTGTAGCCGAGCTCCTTTTTCAGATCCTCTATGACGGACAGGATGAGGGCATCCGTGAAAAAGGATGTCGGGTTCTTGTCCTTTACATATTCCTCGTTGTAGCGCTGTACGCGCACCTGCACATTGTCCTCAATTGCCTTTTCGTACTCCTCGGATGTGATAAGACCCTGTTCCTGCATGGCGGTCAGCACCAAAAGCTCGCGGTTGCGGTTTCTGGCAGCGTGGTTTATGGGGTTGTAGGAAACGGGGTTCTTGGCGATGGCAGCCAGCGTGGCACATTCCGAAAGAGTGAGATCGGAGACGTGCTTGTTGAAATATCTCATCGAGGCAGCCTCGACACCGAGAGTGTTCTGCCCGAGAGCTATGGTATTCAGATAGTATTCGAGGATCTCATCCTTGGAGTAGCGGTTTTCGAGAGACAGAGCCATATAAAGCTCTTTAAACTTTCTTTTGAATCTGGAGGCAAAATCATGCTCCTCACCACCCGTCAGGACCTGATTTTTCAAAAGCTGCTGGGTGATCGTGGTCGAGCTCTGCGAGAAGTTGCCGCCGTTGGTAAGCCCGGTCACAAAGGCTTTGAGCGTGCCGACGGAGTCGATCCCCTCGTGCGAGCGAAACGAGCTGTCCTCGATGGCGATGAACGCATTTTGAAGGTTCCTTGGCATCTGGTCGAGCATGGTGTACGATCTGTTGATATCGTCCGCGGTCAGGGTGCGCACGGTCTCGCCGCTGTCGTCGAGTATGAGAGTCGGCTTTCCGGTCGGTACAAGCTCGATGGTCTTGACGTTCGGGACCTCGTCGATCATGGAGTGCATATATCTGTAACCTAAGTAGGACATATAGAAAAATGCACCGATCAGCAACAAAAAGCCAAGGCGCAAGAACAAAACCTGCACCTTTTTAGAGATCCTGACACTCCTGCATCTGAGTGCTTCGGCCTTTTTTTTGACTCCGTTCTCACTATAGTTCATTTCTTGAAAAATCCTCCAATGTCAGCCCTTCATTTCTCTCGAGCGCGGTAGTGATGCTCCAAGGGTGCTGGAAAAGTAAGAGAGGGTTGCCCTTCAGATCCTCAACTCTCTTGGTATCCGAAGTCAGAGAGAGTGCGGCGGGATCCGTATCCGGTGATGTGATCCAGCGGATGTGCTCATATGGGAGCTGCTCCATGCGGATCTCGACGTTGTACTCGTTTTTGAGGCGATATGTCAGAACCTCGAACTGCAGCACGCCCACGACGCCGACCAGTATCTCCTCCATGCCGGTGTTGACCTCGCGGAATATCTGTATAGCGCCTTCCTCGGCGATCTGATATATTCCCTTGGTGAACTGCTTTCTCTTCATCGTGTCGATCTGGCGGACTCTGGCAAAGTGCTCCGGCGCAAAGGTAGGTATCCCCTCAAAGCGGATCGGACTTTTGCCGGTGTAGAGCGTATCTCCTATGGAAAAAATGCCCGGATCGAAAACGCCTATGATGTCGCCTGCATACGCCTCATCTATGATATGTCTGTTCTCAGCCATCATCTGCTGCGGAGCGGACAGACGCATTTTCTTGCCGTCGCGCTCATGTATGACCTCCATGCCGGCATCGAACTTGCCGGAGCATATCCTCATAAAGGCGATACGATCCCTGTGCGCCTTGTTCATATTGGCCTGTATCTTGAATACAAATGCGGAAAAATCGTCGCTAAACGGATCTATACTCACAAGCCTCGGACGGGAGGTCTTGGGCGGAGTGTCGCCTGCTCCCACCTCGGAGCCATCCTCATATACGACATTGTTTTCGCCGGATGGGGCGATCTTCAGCTCCAGGCTGTGTCTCGGCAGCGGCGAT
>DMLD01000101.1 GCA_003453515.1 Lachnospiraceae bacterium | reverse complement strand
AGAAGAAAAAAGGTTTGTGCTTTTTGTGCAGACAAGGAATTCAAGTATGTAGATTATAAGGATACAGCAAAGCTTAAGAGATTTCTTTCAGAGAGAGGAAAGATTCTTCCGAGACGTGTTACAGGCACATGTGCAAAGCATCAGCGTGCGCTGACTTCTGCTATCAAGCGTGCCCGCCACGTAGCTCTCATGCCTTATACGCTTGAGTGATAAAGGTCAAAAAAAACAACAGATGTGGTAGCCTTGGCTGCCACATCTGTTTTTCAGTTTATATCAATCAATCCACATCTCTCCGTACTCTGCCTTGCCGGATACATACCCGCCGGTGATCTCGGCTGACTGCTTGACAGAGCCATCCTCTCGTTGAGCAAACATGGTTATCTTGTTATTCTCCGCAGACAGGTCTGAGTTCAGCTTCACTGCACCGTCGTTGAAGTCAACAGGTGTTTTGCTGTCTGTATAGAGGATGTACTCCCATGCCCTTGTATCATCGCCAAACTGCGGATCAACGCCCGAATCCTTGTTGTACGGCACTCTGTCATATCTGGTAAAGCAAAGCCTTGTGATGGGCGATTTCAGGTAGTCCTTAGGCTCGGGTGACAGGTTCTTTCTGGAGTCTGAATTTGCCTTTTTGTTGTACTGTCTGACCGCATACGTTGTTGTATAATACATATAGATCGGCGGACCGTTGGTTCCCGCATTCAAGTCGGCACCGGACGCATTGCCGTCACTGCCTATATCGCAGACGGGAGAATAGTATAGCTGCCATCTGTCTGTCTGGATACCTTCGGGGTGGAAGGGCTCGCCTACTGTACATACGATATCATATACCGCATTGACGAGCTGATCTTCCCTGTCTTTACTGTTGGCAGTGATCCCTCTGTAACCGAAGTAGACATATTCTCCACCCTTTTTCTTCTCATCCTGTTCCTTGTCCTCATCGGTGAGAGAGGCTCCCTCGTTTAAGTTCATATCCATAAACTCGGTACAGCCCTGCTCCAAAAGCTTTGCCTGTGCTTCCTTCGCTGTGGCACCTGATGCCGTATATACCTTGTCAAAAAATGTGTTTTCACCCTTTTCGTACGTACAGTGGATGAATGTGGGAAGGGTACTCTCCCCATATGGCTTGGCTTTGTCACCGGTGGTTTTTCTGCCATCCTGCGACCGGGTCACGCCATCTGTACTGTTCGCGCACAGAGCAGTCGCCTTGCCATTCTCAAATACTTCATCGCTTACAGTGATCTCCGTGATCGGACGTCCCGGTGCAACACCTTTGTTTTTGGTATAATACAGGAAGTATCTGTCACGTTTGTAGGCGTATTTATATGCCGACCAGTAGGTATAATACTCTCTGTATTTAACTGATTTTGTCATTATCGGAGTAGATGAGCTCGCACAGTAGTACTCCGCGCCGTCGATCTGTATTTTTTCGGGAACATTACCCGCCTTTGGTTCCTTGTACAGCAGTATCCCGGTGATCGCCTGACTCTCATCATCCGTCCTTGATACACTGATATAGGCTGCCGGTCTGTCTACGGGCTCTTCGGTGCTTACATCCTCACCGGTGTCCGTAGTTGTATACTCCACATAAGCAGGTCCCCACGGCAGACAGTCGGCGTCCAAGTGGTTTCCATCATATTCAGTCGCGTATGCACCACCGAGACTATCCTCCATAGCTGTCTTTTCATCTTTAAATTCCGCTCCGTACCAGGTTCCTCCCCGGGGTATGGCTACATTGGCAGGGATCATCTCATCCGTCGCCTTTGATATGGATTCTATCATAGCATACATGTCTGTGATCTTAGCTGCCTCTTGGTTGTTATCAAAGCCTTTTTCCAGCTTTGATTTTTCAAAGTAATACGATCCCACAGATACGGATGATATGTATTTTTTCTTTGTCCCCGGTTTACGGATATATATATACAGAGGAGTCGCTGCATCCATATGGTCTCCGTTATCGTTGGTCCACTCGGGATAAGCGATATTGAAGGGCTCCAGCTCGTGAGGCCTTTTCATCTCCTGTATGGAATTGAAGTCACCCTGTGCATCCATACCTCCCAGCGTCTTCTCACCGCTTACATCTGCAGTTATGACACCATCGTTATTGACAGCTGTATGAGCAGTCTCCGAGATGATGACATCATCAAGTGTCAGCTTTTCCATTCCGTCCACGGGACCGCTGACGTACAGCCCCGTTGCGATAAATGCCATTTTCTTCATGGAATAGTCATATCCGCCCGGCTGATAGGATGTGTAGCCCAGCTTTACCTGATCGTTGGTGCCATCCAGCCCGTTCGGAGCCATATATGCGTTCTCGGGACCTATGCCTCGCATTACGTTTTTTTGATTGTATCCGACTCTCTGATGGATCACGGATGCCGCATCATAGTGGACTGCCTCGGTCTTGCCGCTCCCCGATATCGCTACTGATTTCGATATGCCTATCGGCAGCTCCGAAGAGTAATGTGTCCCCTGAAAGATCCTGATATCCGTGATCGCCCTGTAGGGGCTATAGCTCCAGGAATATCCAATGTTCAGATACTTCTGGTTACTCTCGGTTATAAATCCCTTGTAATAATAAGAGCTTGCAAGATTACCGTCAACTACGACTGTATTGGGAGTCTTCTTCATCCTGTCGACAAGCTCTGTATAGCTTGTCTCGACCTCACCGATCTTTGCAGCAGTACTCTCATTGTCTACTCCGAAGGTGAAGAACACTGAGGACAGATATTTGGTTCCCGATGTATACTTTTCAAGCGGTTCGTAGTACAGATAAATCGCCTTGGAGTTCCACTCATGATCACCTGTCGCAACATATCCCGTATATCTGTATCCAAATGTCCCCTGCCTTCCGGGCTTTGCGCTTGCCGTATCAGAATCCCTGGTCGATGCGAAGTTATACGGAACACCGCTGAACGTTGTTATGGGGATCCATCCCTTATCTGCATACTTACCGTCAGCATGGTCTGCTACACTGTGCAAGCCTCCCACCTCGATAGGAGTCCCTGCTCTCTTGTCGGTCGTAAACCACAAGCCGTCAAGATCCTTCGGATAATCCTTATGCTCTTCCGTATTCTCTGCAATGAAGCCGAGAGTCCCCGCACAACCATACGAAACACTGCCATAGAACATATTGCCGGAGTTGGTAAAGGTCGCTACCCTTATATCGGTTATGGCGCTCGCAGCATCCGTTGTGGTCTTGAATCCAAGATAAGTATATGCCCATTCTTTATAACGGGAATTATTCATCCTGACATCTCCCGCCAGATTTACATCCCAGATCTTGTATCCTTTTTTTGTGAGCTTTGCTTTCGCTGCCGTTGCCGTATCCGCGGATCTCACTATGATGTCCTCGTAGTACAGACCGTGCCGGGTCGTGGACTCTGAGTCCTCTCCTGCACTCACTGCTGATCCTGTAGCTGCGTCAGGAGTGGTCGTCTCATTTAATACTGACTTCTCGGTCCGGTAGTGGATGTATACGGCGTTCTTTTCTTCCTCCTTCATGAGATAATTGCAATTCTCGGGCATGATCTCACCAAAAGCCTTGACCGAGTCATATCCCTTTACATAACCGGAGCCGTCATCTCCATATCTGATGGAGAAGGGACATTCTCCGTTTCTGATAATGATCGGAGCTCCTACCCCGGTATCCTTGCTGAAAAACATCAGGTTCCATCCATTAAAGCCCATCCTGCCGTTCACATCGCCTGTTCCTTTGGTACCATGTATACCTCTGTTGTACATACCTCCGGCTTCATTCCCACTGTCATCAAAGGACTGATCAGACCCCACACCCTTGTAGAATATGAGTTGCTTTTCACCGTTTATTTCCGTGAGATCAGCTGCATACTCCGGCTCTTCTTCATATTTGGAATCGGAGTTTTCCTTGATCGCTTTTCTGATCGCGCTCCAAACCCATACTACGATCATCGCAAGAACCAACACAGCCAGGGCAATATATCCGACAGGCCCCGCGAGCGCATTGGAGATGGCAAAAGAAACAAGTGTGGATGTAGACACCGACAAAAACGCAGACAAACCTACCCCCGCCGCAGCACAAATATACGATGTTACAAGCTTAGTCACAAGCAAAACGCACCATAAAAGACCGAGCGCCAGGTTCACCCAGTTCATCGTGGACTGAAAATTATCTATAGTATCATCATATTTCTGTGAATCCGCGATCTTTTGTGCTGCATTGGTTCTGATGGCATCGGAGGTATAGGCGACCTTTTTTTCCATTATATCTCCGTTTCCGTTCATCCATACAGAGTATGACGACTTGCCGGAAAGGCTTTTTATCTTCTCAGCGGTTTTAGATGTTGCTTCCTCTATCTGATCATTGGCTGTATTTTCTCCTGCCGTAGTTGCTAGTACGGACAGACCACCCATGGTAGCCATCTTTCTCTGTGCATAGCTCATAGAGTCAAGGACGGGATAAAGCTTGGTCAGATCCACATCTCCGGTCGTCTCATATCCTATCTCCAACAGATACTCACCCAAATTCATGTCGTCATTTGCACGATGCTTCTCAAGCTCATCATATATTCCGAGATAAAAGGCTCCCTGATCATTTTCTGAGGGTTGTTCCTTTTCTTCAATTATTTCCTCTTCACTTTTGCCCTCAAGTGCCTTCTGCTCTGCTTCATATTCAGCAGCATCAAAGGTTGCAAGTGCGTTGTCATAATTTGTTGCAAAGGTCTGAAGTTCCTTATGCAGCGCCTTTGCATCATCTCCGTACTCTCTGTAAAGCTCATCATACTCATCCCGGGTCGTAGCCTCTTCAAGCTCCTCCCAGACGATGCTGTTCTCTACTCCATCCGCCCAGGATACACTGATAGCCTCTCCGGTATATTGGTCTATCTCATTCTCATATGCGGCAAGTCCGAGTGAGAGATACTGCAATATTGCATTGACGGTTCCCGTGCTCGAAATCACCATGATATTCGCATAAAAATCCCAGTCTGCCAGTCCATCTACTATATAATCACCCAGCTTCATATCACCGGCTTCGGGAACATCGATAAGATTAAGCCCGTTATATGCCTCTATGGCTTTTGGTGATCCGGCTTTGTAGTTAGCTGCAAACTCAGTTGCGGCAGCCTCGATCGCATCGATCGTGGCTGTGTTGGATTTTTTGTACTCATCTTTAAGCTTCTTATAATCTCTCATTTCATAACCGGAATTCATCGGCAGAAGCCTGATGTCGGTGACAGCCTCCTCTTTGTTGTCGGTCTCCATATATCCCATAACAACATAATCCCTGTCGGTACCTTTGTTCAGGTTGCCGTCCCTGACAGGGGTATAGCCCTTCTCTTCGCACAGTTTCTCGGCATCCGCCAAGGACTCAAGTGAATAAAAAAGCCTGACATCACTGACATACGTTACGGACTCATCCTCGACAGCCTGCGCTGCTATAGGACCGTACTCCCGCAGTGAGGCGGTCACAAGCATCGCTATGATAAGAACGAACGATATAGTTGATCTCAAAAGTCTTGTGCTCGTTTTGTGCTTATTTATCAACATAAGGCACCTCCTACTTATCCTCTGACATACGCTTGCCTGCGATCCATCCCATGATCATCGATGCGACAAGTCCAAATACCATCATCAAAAACATCAGCCACACCTTGCCGTTTCCGAATATAGATGCGGTCACTACCATATCGGCATCGACCTCAACGACATTTTCTGCCTTTATCGTTTTGTTGTGTGCATGGAAATACTTCATTTCCTGCACGCCTATCCTGTCGGATATCTTGACCCTGCCTGAACCGGTCGAGCCTACACCTATCCATGACCCTCTTGACAGACCCGCGCTGACGACCTTGGCAGATGTCGATGTACCTTCCTCAAGCGCCAGATCTATACATTTTGGATCCTTATCGCATGAGTTATTCTGTATTACCACAACTCCCTTCAGGCTGATGGTGTACCTCGAGTCCACAAACACGCCGCCGCCGTAATTGCCTGCATGATTGTCAGTGACGGTCACATTCGAGAGCACCATGCCGTCGTCGAATACACATATGGCTCCGCCGTCCTCTGCCGCCTTGTTGTCTCTGAACACACAGTGATCAAACATAACAGAACCGCCATGCTCCGGATTGTCCCTTAAGAAAAATGCTCCGCCGTCCTCTGATGATATATTTCCAAGGAACTTGCATCCCGTTGCGTAGAAGGTGGTTCCGACATACTTTGCAAGATCAAGACCTAGGTATATCCCGCCGCCTCTGTTGGTCGCCTTGTTTCCGGAGAAGGTCATATTATCAAGATGAATTTCCCCTCTCTTTGAGTATATCGCGCCTCCGTCATCTTCGGAGTAACAGCCGTCGATCGTACCGTTGCTTAAGGATAGCTTGCCTTCGCCTAAGTATATCCCGCCGCCGTAGCACTCATCCGTACTCTCCAGCGCTCTGCAGTTATATATCCTGCCTCCCGTCATGGTAAATGAGGTATCCGTGCTTCCGGAGTCCATATATACTCCACCGCCGTCCTCATCAGAAACACAGTCGTATATGGTCCCGCCCTCCATGATGAGCTGACCCGTCTGCTTTACGGTGATACCGCCGCCGTAGTTGGAGCTTGCGCCTCCTGTGATGACTCCGCCCTTTACTCCGTCATAGCCCTTCTTTTTGGGGTTTGAGTCCCTTATTGTGAGCTTTGCGCCCTTTTCGACCCGGATGACTCCGCCGTTTTTTTTGGTTTTATGATCTCTGTTACGCTTTATATAATGACCGTTTAGATCAATGGTGATCTCTTTATTCTCATCCAGCACTATCTCCGAATCAGACTCGTGATCTGATCCCATCACTACGACATTCTCGCCGTCTGCTCCTGCTCCGGCATTATAGGCAGCTATGAAGGAATCATACTTCTTTGAGGATTTCAGTTTACCGTTTTTATAGGTTTCGAGTACAGTCTGTACGGAATTGTTTACACTTTTGGTGTTTTTGACTATGGTTACCTCTGATTTTTTGGTGTCGTCACTGATTACATATTCATCCGTATCATAGTAAAAATAATTATTCGCCGCATATTGGTTGACCTGTCCGTATCCATCGGAGATCTCTTTGGTCATCTCCTCAAGAAGGATACCTATGCTCGTTCCTCTGTCAAACTCTTTCGTGCTTTCCTTTTTTCTGGTTTTTACATTGTCCGATGACCATGTATAAAACTGAAGCTTATTCATTTCAGTGGGGAGATAAAGATCGTTGTTGGCACCGTCCTTTGTATTCTTTTTGACCTTTGTAACTCCTCCTAAAAATGAAATATATGAGGAACCGGCGTAGATCCCTCCTCCGTTTACGCTTGCCTCATTTTCAGTAATAGCGCAGTCCCCCAGCTTTAACTCACTTTCACTCCCAAGACAGATCCCGCCTCCGTATCTTGCGCGGTTTCCCTGTATACTGATGCCGCCACTGATGCTGAGCTTTGCTGTGTCATCACAGAGTATACCGCCTCCGTTTCCGTTGTTGGCACCTCCCCCGATGATGCCCGGTGTTTCCGTTGTGTCTGTCAATGTAAGAGCGCTGCCTGTCGCAACGCTGATGACATATCCCTTATCTGTCATCTCGGACAGTCCGCGGCTCATAGTATGTCCTGCAAGGTCTATGCTTACCTTCCTGCCGGCGGGTATGGAGATGCCATGATCACCGGCTCCGGCAGTGATGTCCTTCGATAGCTTGAAGGCTGTCTCTTTGGAACCGGTAAGCTTTTCTATAGAATCGTACAGCTCCTGCCATGAGCTGACCTCGGTAGTAGTAGCAGCCACAGATGTCACAACTGACACAGGGTTTACCGGCACCATTGCGATGACAAGTGAGCTTAATATAGCTATGAAGCTTCGAATAGTCCGTCCTGATATTGTTTTATTCATACTCATCATCTCCTGTTCTTTATGGAAATCATACAGGCAAAAACAGTACCTGCTATCAGAAACATCGCAAAGCCAAACCATAGTGCCAGATTTCCTCCGGAGAATATTGATGCGCTAAGTGCTGATCCTGAAACTGCCGATCCGGTAACTGTAGTCGGGTTATTCTCTGCATCAGGATCTTCCCACTGCGCATAGAGCATCACTATGGTATCCTTCTTATCGGTAAGGTTTATGACCCTGGCTCCTCCGTCATATGCTGTACCGGAACCGTCGGGCTCGGTATTCCAGCCGATGAAATTGTAATTCTTGTTATTGAAGATCTTTTTTTCAAGGAAATACGCATTGTCGTATTTCATGGTCGTTTGTCTTTTTTTGGTATCATTATTGGATGTATTTGGCAGGTAGTATACCTTGTATTTTATCGGACTGCTCTCAAAGGTTATGACCACGTTCTGTGCTATAAAAGTAAAGTCATAGTTGCCTTCGCTTTTCTCGGTGAGCACACACGAATTGTCCTTGGTCGGAGATTTAAGCTCATATCCCTTAGCGGCAGCCGGCTTTGAAAAGCTGATGGACTCTCCTGCACTGCCTTCATGTTTCTCTATGATCTCATATCCGGAAGCCTTTGAGCCTACACGTATCGTCACTGTGAGAGAGGGCTTGAATCTGACGGTTATGGGAACCTCAGTCCAGTCCTTATCCGATGATTTGAAGCTTACAACATATGTAGAGTTGTGGCATTCGTCCTTTTTGGTCGTATCAAATACCCACTTAAGCCCGTGACCGTCTTTGTTTTCATAGGTGTCCTCGTTCGGATAGGAGATGTTCTCGATCTTGAAGGCTTTATCGTCATCCGGTTTGATCTCAACGCCGTACTGGTCAACGAGAGTCAGAGATACCTCTTTTGTCTTCTCCTTTGCAAGATCTATCTCTTTTCTCTGATCTATCTCCTTCTGCTCTATATGGGGAAACTTGTCGCTTTCTATATCGATCAGGTTGTTGGCTACTCCCTTCTTGGCGGTGTTGCCCCAGAGGGATTTCTCAAGGTGTGTACTCTTGCAGTTGACGCCGTTTATCATAATGGTCGTATCTGCTTCCCATCCCCTGTATATACCGCCTCCTCCGAAGTTGGTATATACATCTACGCTCACAGGAAAGGTCTTCCCGCAGTCATAGGTCAGTGTATAGGTATCACCCTCATCGTCAAAATGCTCCTTGATATCGGGGGTAGTGTAAACCTTGTATTTCTCGCCTGTTCCGTTGCTCTTTCTGCCCCATATCTCCACATGAGCATCATCCCAGTCATCTGCATCGTTTGTGACCTTGACATTTACCGTTATGGTATAACCCGATGCGGATGGCTTGAGTCTTTTTGCCAGATAGGCTTCGGCTCTCTTATCCTCCTCTGCGATCTTGTAATCATTTCTGTCGTAGGTAAAGTAAGTATATGCAGGTACATTGTTGTGATCTGAAAAATCTGTGGTCAGATCCTTGGGATCACAGTCTTCCATCACAGTCACGCCTATCATTGATTCCTTATCAAACTTACCTGTGATGCCGATCCTTGTGAATTTTTCAAATACAAGGTTTGAATCTCCCTCGCTCTCATCACCCTCTTTATTCATATAGATAATGTTTTTCCCACTGCCCAGGGAGACCTCTGTGTTCCGGTTATCATAAAGGCGTATCCCGCCGCCGGTTTTCTTGGCGATATTCTCGGAAATGGAAGAGTTGGCGAGAGAAAAGCTCCTTTTCTTCCCATCGGAATAGGCAAGATACATCCCCCCTCCGCCAGAATATGCAATATTTTGTTTGATCATACTGTCATTAACGGTGATAGAGCTTTCGGAGTAAACAGCTCCTCCGTCTACCTCGCTGACGTTTCCTTCCATGATAACATCTGAAAGCTCGACCTCGCTTCCCGAATCACCCAGCATCAGCGCACCGCCGTAAATATATGAATAATTGCCTGAAAAAGAAGTGTTCTTTATAATATGCTTTTCCTTTGCTCCGTTGCAGTTTAAATATATCCCGCCTCCCCTGTTCGCAACATTATTATTAATCTGATTGTTTCCGGACAGAGTGAGCTTGCTCTCCGCAGATGAATCAGACTGATATATCCCGCCGCCGTTAGCTCTTGCGCTGTTACCGGATATGGCAGAGTTCTCTATGGAGAGCTTTGCTGTATTGCAGATGCCTCCTCCGTTCTTGGCGTCCTTGTTGTCCGTGATCTCAGATCCGGTCACGATGGCGTCTCCTGAAGTGTATATGCCTGCTCCTTCGCCGGAGTCCTTAAGAACATTATTCTTTATCACCGTATCACTGACCTCCAGGAAGCCTTCATTATATACTCCGGCGCCCTTTTCAGAGGTATTGTTTGATTCGATGGTACAGCCATTCAGTTCGCATGATCCTGTCTGTGACACATATATCCCGCCGCCGCGTGTTTTGTTTTGGACCGATCTTGATCGTCCAAACAACCAAAAGCTGCGCATGACATTTTTCTCATGACCGTCGTCGTTTCCGGTTATGCTTACACCATCAAGTGTGGCACTGCAGCCTTCCCCGATATATATACCGGATCCGTTCTCGGCGATATTACCGGAGATCCCGCCTCCGTTCATGATGAGCTTTGATGAATCCAGGAGGCATATCCCTCCGCCGTTTCCGGCTGAATGTCCTCCCCTGATCTCGCCGGCATCTTCGCCGGTATCGTCCCTGATGATGAGAGTTGTGCCGGCACTGACCTCAAAAACACTTCCCGTCGCACTGCCTGATTCAGAGATCATATCTATGTCATTACCATTCAGATCGATCGTATGTGTGCGGCCATCGCTAAGAACCACCGTCTCTGAAAGAGTTACGGAGCTGTCAAGTATTATCTCGTCTTCCGATGCCATCAGGGATACAAAGGAATCAAAGGAAGCATCCTTGAATGTGGTAGCTGCCTCGGCACTTATGGGCACACTGACAACGCCGAGTATCCCGAAAGCACTCTGCAATGTAAGTATGGTGGCAGCTGCAAAAGCTGTTATCCTTTTTGTTTTTATTTTATTCATAGCGCACGTTCCTCCGTAGGGCGTCTTCTCCTCATGATAAGTCCCATAAAGAGTGCTCCGATTATGATGCCAAAACCGCCTCCGAGTGCCAGAGAGCCCACAGAGAAGATGGATCCGGCTTTGGAGGATGTCAGTTGGGTCACGGTTTTATCTTCTATTTTATAGTATACCTTTATCGATGGCGGATCTCCGGCAAACAGGTATTTAGAATTATTTAAGTTAAAAGCAGGAGCGGAGTCCCCCTTCTTATTAAACGTACCAAATTCGTGGATACCTATCCTGTAGCCTTCAGGAACCGAATCGGATCCCTTCACATACCTGAAGGAATCGGAAAGGATGGGTCTGCCGTTTTCATTCTTAACAGCGTAGAGCGCAAGCCACTGACGTCCTATGTCACCATTTAAGTCAGCCTTGTCTCCCATCGCATCATAATTGTTCTTTTCTATGCCGCCTTTTGCAGCTTTTCGATTGCAGCGAACGGCTCTGTAATATGCCGTTTGATTCTTGATCAGGATATCATCTCCATTCTCATCCTTAGTGGTGATATCGTTCACATCAACCATTATATTGGGGATCGGAAGATATTTTGTACTATAATAGGAGGATATATCTATAAGGGTGACTATCAGGGAAAGTATCGTCATTATAACTGCCAAAGTTGCAAGTCCGGCTGAAAGATATTGTCCATAAGTGTTTCCAAAACCGCTTTTCCAGAGATTATATCGATGTATAGTCTCCGCAGAGAGTTCGGAAAATGAAACCTTGACGCCCTCTTCATAAGCTTCCTTCACCCATTTTACTACTTCAAATTTGAATATAACATTAGCCAATGCCTTTACCCCGATAGAAGCAGCTGCGAAGCCGATAACGATCGACCACAGCATGATAGGAAGTGTTCCATTATAGTTCTCGGGTTCCACGTTCTGGGATGCCTGTTTTCTGAGTGCATCTGTCGTCATGGCAACTCCGCCCTCTTCATAGATCTCTCTGTCAACACCATCATATACTGATACAGGGTCTGCGGTTTCAATACTTTTCTCTACATCAGCATATGTGTCTTTGTCTGCCATTGCTATGGAAACCAGATCCATGAATGACATAAACTCCAATCCTGCGATCTGCCCCGGAGACAGAGCATCAACTATAGGGTAGAGAGTACGTATACCTGAGTTTGTTTTTACCTCATCATATTCCCTGCTGAAATAATCAAGCAGTGAGCTCCCGTTATAATTTATCCCCTCAAGATAGGCAGCCACACCTACGGCTCTACCGTCTATCGCATGCTTGGTGACCTCATTTGCTGCCTCCGAGATTTTTTCTTCATCCGTATCGGTTGTATTTTGAAGATCCATGCTTTCAATCTCATCTACCATGTCTTCAAGATCGTCGGTCGAGTCCTCTATCTCGTCGGCCTTGTCCTCGTAGTCCGTGATATCTTCACGAAAAGCATCCCATTTTTTCAAAAGCTCGGTTGCGGTATCATTGTATTTTTTGTCCAATGCCGCGTTCAGATCATTTTGGTTGGAAAAGTCCTGCTCCTCCCTCATCCGGTCCTCAAGCTCCGATAACGATGTGGATGTAAACCTGTCGATCCAGGTGTCATCGGATGTATCGGTTGCTTTTGTTATCAGTGTTTCAATAGCAAGAGTTGCCTGACCGTTTGCCTGCATAAGGATCGTAAGGATGTCCGCATGATCTTTCTTTTCAGAGTCCGAAAGAGCATTGTAAGCGGCATCTCCCATTTCATACTTTGTTTTATTAAGGAGAAGATCACCCATGGGCTTGCCCGTGTCATCATCGGTAAACTTATTAAGTATCCTTCTCATATAATCGGCACGGATGTGGTTGAGTGTGTCTTTGGGCTTATTATAGTTTTCACGGTACTCTTCAAGAGCCGCGATGAAGTTGTTGACAAAGGGCTTTATATGGGAGTCCATCGTCTTTTTCATGAGAACATTGTAATCTGTCTCGGAGTATGGAGCATTATCCGGAGTTCCCATGTTTATTGTTGCGAGATCCGTTATCGCCTTTTTGGGGTCAGAGGTCGTTTTGTATCCAAGGTAGACCTTTTTGTCATTTGCACCGGTTTTTAATTCGCTCTTTGATCCGGCGCCCTCGTTCAGATCGGCGTAGTTGCCGGCATCATCCTTAAGGATGGTATATCCGCCCTCCTCGAGCTCCTTTTTTGCTTTCTCTTCGGTTTCGCCCTGACCTATGCGGACTTCACTGACGTACTTTCCGCCCTTGTCGTCCTCGGCTGCCATGGCTGTGGCGGGTTTTGATATCTCCTTTGGTGCGATATCGTTTAGCGGAGTTACGGACAGTATAACAAATGTCATACATACCGCTATGATCCTTTTTGTCATTCCTTTCATGGGTGTTCCCTCCTTTTATCAGTGTATCCCTAAAGATACATAATGATCGATATTTTTATCATGTACGGTCATTCTATCACACCAAAGGGGACAAAAAGGGGACAAATCCTGTCAAAAACGCGGATGGGTTTTTCTTGCGTATAAATCGTGGATGTGCTATAATGTCAAGGTAACGCATTGATCAGCTTTTGTTAATGTGGATGATAAGAGGTGTTGGCGTGGGGCAAGCCCTGATGTGCGGCATCTCGGAATGTGGGGTGAGTATGAGAAGAGTAGCATTTTTAACGAGCGGCGGAGACTGCCAGGCACTGAATGCAACCATGAGAGGAGTCGCAAAGGCTCTGTACAATGCCGATCCCAAGACACAGATCATAGGTATACTTGAGGGCTACAAGGGACTTATGTACGGCAATTACAGGGAGATGACACCGTCTGATTTTTCAGGGATACTTACAGAGGGCGGAACCATCCTCGGCTCATCGAGGCAGCCGTTCAAAAATATGCGCAAGCCTGATGAGAACGGCATGGACAAGGTCAAGGCTATGGTGGATACATACAACAGGCTGAACCTTGACTGTCTTGTGATACTTGGGGGCAACGGTACACAGAAGAGCGCCAATATGCTCAGGGAGGAAGGACTCAACGTGGTAGGTCTTCCCAAGACCATAGACAACGATATCTGGGGAACGGATCTGACATTCGGCTTCCACTCGGCTATCGAGGTCGCGACCAACGCCATAGACTGTATACATACAACGGCGTACTCGCACGGACGTGTATTCATCGTCGAGGTCATGGGTCATAAGGTGGGATGGATGACGCTGTATGCGGGTATCGCAGGAGGAGCCGACGTCATACTGATCCCGGAGATCCCCTATGATATAGATCATGTTGTGGATGCCATAGAGAAGAGAAATAAGGCGGGCAAGAGGTTTTCGATACTTGCCGTGGCTGAGGGAGCCATCTCGAAGGAGGATGCGGCGCTTTCCAAGAAGGAGCGTAAAAATAAGCTGAAGGACAATCCGTATCCGAGCGTATCGTATGAGATCGGCGCCAAGATAGAGGAGCGCACGGGACAGGAGATCCGTATAACAGTTCCAGGACACACGCAGCGAGGCGGAAGCCCCTGCGCGTATGACAGGGTCATCTCGTCGAGGCTCGGGGCAGCGGCTGCCGAGTTGATCCTTGAAGGAAAGTTCGGATATATGGTAGGCTTCAGAGGAGACAACATAGTTCCGGTACCTCTTGAGGAGGTTGCGGGAAAGCTTAAATATGTGGATCCCGAGGCTGAGATCATACGTCAGACCAAGAGTCTTGGAATATCCTTCGGAGATTAAGTTGAAAGGGATAAGATATGTCTTATCAGGCATTATACAGAAAATACAGACCCGGGACCTTTGCGGATGTGAAGGGACAGGAGGCTATAGTCACCACTCTGAAAAATCAGCTCATGTCAGGGCGTGTGGGACATGCGTATCTGTTCTGCGGAACGAGAGGTACCGGAAAAACAACAGTTGCAAAGATACTTGCCAAGGCGCTCAACTGTGAGAACCTGACTGATGACGGCCCCTGCTGTGAGTGCGACAGATGCCGCTCCATAGAGGACGGCTCATCGATGAATGTCGTGGAGATCGATGGCGCCTCCAACAACGGAGTTGCCGATGTGAGGCAGATCGTCGAGGAGGTCAGCTACGCCCCCATAGACGGTGGGAAAAAGGTCTACATCATCGACGAGGTCCACATGCTCACCGACAGCGCGTTCAACGCTCTGCTCAAAACGCTTGAGGAACCGCCGGAGTACATGACATTTATCCTCGCGACGACCGACCCGCAGAAGGTACTGCCGACCATACAGTCGAGGTGCCAGAGATATGATTTCAAGCGTATCTCGGTGGATACCATAGTCGAAAGGCTGAGAGATCTTTTGGAGCGTGAGGGAGTGTCGGCTGAGGACAGGGCGCTTAATTATATAGCGAGAGTCGCGGACGGATCGCTCAGAGACGCCTTAAGTCTTCTCGAGGAGTGCATATCCTACTACTTTAAGCAGGAGCTGACCTTTGAGAAGGTGCTTGATGTGGTCGGGAGCGTGGATCAGGGAATATATCACTCGCTGACCATCGCGGTGGTTGAGGG
>DMLD01000070.1 GCA_003453515.1 Lachnospiraceae bacterium | reverse complement strand
ACGATGAGGGTGAAGAGTTCGTCTACGATATCCAAGATGAGGATATCAGCCGTCAACCGGAGCTGGCGTATACGGATAAGGAGAGAAGTGAACTGATCCGCGGTATGATCGATGGGCTCTCGGATGATCAGCGCTTGTGCGTGATGATGTTTTACATCCAGGGACTCAGCGTCAAGGAGATTGCTGGGTCGTTGGGTTGCTCGGAGAATACGGTCAAGTCACGTCTGAACTACGGACGGAAGAATATCAAGGCATCTGCAGAAGCACTGGAGAAGAAGGGCTACAAGTTCTTCGGTATTGCACCGGTACCGCTGCTCTACTTCCTGATCCGCGCCGAGGCTATGTCACAGGGCGTAGAGCTGGTAGCACCGCAGCTGGCGCCGCTCGGAGCAGCATCCGTGCAGCCGACGGTTCAGCCCCAGTCAGCGGCACCTGTCGAGCAGTCGACAGCAGCACAGCCCCAGCCGGCGGCAGCACAGCCTCAGGCAGCAGCGCCTGTCGAACAGCCGGTAGCACCGCAGCCGGCAGGATCTGCAGCCGCTTCCGGAGGGATGGCTTCCTCCTCTGTTGGAGGAGTGGCGTCTGCAGGCGGCGCAATCGGCAAGTCTTTTTTCGCTACACTTGGCGGCAAGATTGCTATTACCATAGCAGGGCTCGCGGTTGTAGGCGGTCTGGGTTTCGGTGGATATCAGCTGCTCAGTCACACGCAACCTGAGACGACCGCAGAAGCACCGGCGGCATCCGGACAGGCGGCGGATAATATCGACGAGCCTTTGGCCGACGAACCGACAGCGACAGAGGCACCGACGCCGGAACCGACGCCGATGCCGTATGATCAGATGTATGTTGACTATCTGAATGAACACGATGAGATCAATATTGACCAGCTCGATCCCGAAATGGACGGGGACTTCGGATATAGCTTGATTCCCCTTGACGATGACGAGATTCCGGAGATGGTCGTTCGATATCACGACACGTTCAAAATGGGTGAAGATTACTGGTACTCACCCTGGTATCTGGATGTTATGACCATAGAGGACGGAGAAGTGGTAAAACTCGACACGGATATCGTGACGGAAGGATGGCAGGATGGTCTCAGTCTGGTTGATTCTACCGGTGACTTCCGTTATGTGCCGTCACAGGGACACATTTATGCCGATCTGTCCGGACATACGACGGGTATCGGTGAGCGCACGCTTGACTGGGAGATGGACAAGGTGACGCACACGCTTTTACTCAACGTAGAAGAGAAGAAATCAACACAGCCGGACTCGACGCCGATTGAGTTTGTCACGGAAAAGAAAGTGATGACGCCGGGCGATCAGTCCGACGCAGAGGAGAACGACGATGAAAAGGAGGAATCCATATACAAGGATGAGTTCGTCCAGTTTGGGAATATTTTTAAGGATGGCAACAAACTGTATTATAGCGCGGATCAGTTCCCGGATGGCGGATATATGTGGATGATGGATGTAAAATCAAAGAAAAAACCAAAGCAGTTTATGGACAGTGTAGTTGAAGATTTTACTGTGATGGACGGATACATGTATCTTCATCGGATGATCGAATGGGGAGAGTATGTCGAGCCGCCGTATAAATACGTGGTAGAGCGGATGAACCTGAAAACGAAAAAGACGGAGAAACTTTTTACCTATACCATAAAAAGATGGGACGACGATAAAATATACGTTAAAAATGATCGCATATATTACACGGATAAAAATCATAAAACCTATTCCAGAAATCTCAAGGGAAAAGATAAAAAGAGATACAAAGGAAAGATCAAGCCTGGGAAGCATTCGCCGGTTCATGCTTATGGCGGAGATAGTAAATTCTCAACCTTTGATAACAAGTATAAGATTTCAGGGAACACGCTTAAACGAGGGAAACGTAAGATTTACAAGTCTAAATCCGGAATCAATTATGCGGACGCTCATGATGATACGATTGTAATCAAGAGTTATGAAAGCAGTGGATATAGCGGAGCGGTTTACATATACATGGATAAAAACGGCAAGCATAAAAGAATCATAATGAAGGGCCTGGTCGAAGCAAGCTAGTGACGCCTCGCGATGGAAAAAAGATCTCAAAAAGATAAGGTTACTGCTGCGATTGAGGGCATGAAGGCGTAAAACACGCCATGAGAAAAAGTTTGACTTGACAGATCATAACATGTGTGATAAACTCTTTAAAAATAACACATATATGTGTTCATAGCTTAAACCGTTGATGAAGAGTAAGTAAGCGGAACCTACCTGTATACAGAGAGTTGCCGGTGGTGAGATGGCAGCACAGAGCGTTAAAAGGCTATATGCTTCCGCTGAATGGACTTCAGAGGGCGACCTGAAAGCGTTGAGTGAGTATGGGAGACGGAGAGGAACCTCCGTGATCAAAGTTCAGCATATGTTGGTATGCGCTGAGTGGATGATATTATCATCAAGTCGGGTGGCACCGCAGGTATTTGTGTATATCCTGTCCCGGCAGTAGCTTTAGTCTACTGCCGGGATTTTTCTTTTTGAGCGCGAGGATTTGAAGAATCCGAGCTTGCCGTTGGCTCACGCTTATAGTAGAAGAGGCTGTACGAAGAATCCATCAGGATACCAAAATAACACAACAGGGAGGTAAATATGCAGGTAAAACCAAAACTAGAAGAGGTAAAGGAGATAGCAGGGACCGGGAACTATGATATCGTTCCTGTAAGTGCGGAGATCCTGTCTGATTTTATCACACCTATCGAGGCAATGAGGATCCTGAAAAATGTCTCCATGCACTGTTATATGCTGGAGTCTGCGCAGGCGGATAAAAAGTGGGGACGATATACATTTCTCGGATATGATCCCAAGATGGCGATATCCTGCGTTGACGGTGTGATGAAGGCGGGAGATATAACCGTGAAAACAGAGGACCCATCGGGATTCTTGCGAGAGCTGCTCCGCAAGTACAGATCGCCGCGCATAGACGGATTGCCGTCGTTTACCGGAGGTCTTGTGGGATATTTTTCCTATGATTACTTGGGCTACAGCGAGCCGTCGATCAGAAACAGCTGCTCTGACACCGAGAATTTCATGGATGTGGATCTGATGCTCTTTGACAGGGTGATCG
>DMLD01000094.1:9475-10831 GCA_003453515.1 Lachnospiraceae bacterium | reverse complement strand
GCATTCTCAAACCAACCGCATTCTCTTAAGTGCCACAGCGCCCTTCTCATATCCATGACATTTAGATCGCACGACTCGAGATACCAAAGCACTCCGTCATCGGCATATCGGGAATTAAATGCCTTTACACGGTCAAATCTGGTGCCTGCTATATTGTTGAGCACATCCAAGCAGCCACCGATCAACCTTCCCTCTGCCTCCCTGCCGCCATATATGGCAGGAATAAAAAGCTCGGATATCTGATAGGGCGCAAACGGATGCTCCTCGTCCTTTGCCGACTCCTTTTCCCAGCCGTCGTAGTTGTGCATGGTTACCGTTATCACTCCGTCTTCGCCCTTACTGACGACAGTGTCAGCTCCCGTCAAAAGATCAAAGGCATCCCTTATCGATCTGTGCCATGGATCCATGCCAAACGACGATATACAGGGACCGTATATGGTTGCTATATCAAGAGCAGTCGTCAATAAAAATGTAAGATTGGTATTGTCCGAGTAGCCCATAAACCACTTCGGCTTCGCCCTGTATATTACCTCGAAATCCATGTACGGGAGGATCTCACACATAAGCTCGCCTCCGCCACAGGATATAAGCGCCTGATTGGTCTCGGATGCATACATATCCATGAACTCGCGGGCGCATTTTTCGGGAGTTGTGCTTATGCCTATACCGTCATCCGCAAAGCAGTTGGGTCCAAGCTCCTCTGACAGTCTTTTTTTTGAAAAAACCTCTCTTGCACGCATAAAGGCTGTGCGATATGGTTCTATCGCACAGCCAAATGAAGGGGCTACATACCCCACAGTATCATTGATGTCTAAAAAATCAGGATAATTCATCGGCAGCCTCCGCTTCATCTGCCTTCTTTCCGACTACTATACCGGTATGATGTTCAAAACTGAAGTAGTGGACCTCACTGTCAAGCTCTTCGGAAAGTCTGCGAAGATCATCAGCACGCTCCGTAAGAGACTGCATCGTAGATGAGAGCTCCTCCATAGAAGCCATGGTCTCTTCTGTCTCCGCAGCATTCTCCTGAGATACAGCGGACAGATTCTGGATGATATCCGTAACATGCTTTCTCGCTTCGTCACAGGCCTTGGTGTCCTTGCTGATATCGTTGATCTCAACAAGCGAATCCCTGATACCTGCGCCAACTCCGTCGAATTTTTCCTTTGTCTCGTTGAGTTTCTCCTGCTGGATAGCGATGATATCCTGAACCGAATTCATCGCCTTTACAGTGTTCTTCGACTCCTTTGACAAATTGTCGATGATATGCGAGATAGTCTCTGCCGACTTGCCGCTCTCCTCTGCGAGCTTCTGTATCTCAGATGCCACAACGGCAAAGCCCTTTCCTGCCTCTCC
>DMLD01000094.1:5009-9363 GCA_003453515.1 Lachnospiraceae bacterium | reverse complement strand
GCGATATTGGTGATCATAACGATAGCATCGGATATCTTGGATACCGACTCATCCGTCAGCTTGACCTGCTTACCGATAACATCGACAGCCTCTATAGTCCTGTCGCTGGATTCGCTGAGCTCGGAAATGATCTTCTCGGCATCAGCTCTCGCACTGTCGATATCGTTGGATGTCTGTGTGAGCTTCTCGACCTTATCAACGATCTCTGATATAGCCATACCCATATCGTTTACGTTGCCGGTTGCAGACTCGATATCCTCAGCCTGTGACACGGCACCCTGTGAGATATTGTCAACACTGTGTGAAATCTCGGTAGAGTTGTTGGTCGTATTCTGTATCATCTCCGTCATCTTCTCGGCATCCTCCTCTACCTCGTCGGCAGAATGAACGATGTCCGCGATAACATGATGAAGTGCATCAACAAGTCTCTGCAATGCCTTCGCCATAAGTCCAAGCTCATCCTTGCGCTTCTGGAACTTATCCGGAATATGGACATCCAGATCTCCGTGCGCAACATCGGATATAAGTGACTGGACATTTGAAATAACCTTCGCAATGGCGCGAGCTGCGATAAAGCTTACGATCGCAGATATAAGAAGCATGGCGATGGATATTGCGATCATGGCAGTAAGCTTTGTATTGATCGCCTTGTCAACGCTTTCAGACGGCTTACCGGCAAAATACATACCTACGTTCTCACCGGTCGAGTTTACTATGGGAATATAGTATGCATAATAATTGGTTCCCATGATGTCGAGCTTCTCGGTGGAGTAATCCTCACCCTTGCCGACAACCGTGTCGACAACCTCGGGAGAAGCCTGCGTACCTATGGCACGATTGCCGCTCTCATCCTTGATGGAGGTTGCATATCTGGTATCACCGTAAAATACGGTTACCTGAAGATCGGTATCACCGGTAAAGCTGTCAATGAAGGTCTGATTCTGTGATACATTGAAGCCTCCCTTGTACAGCGTTTGTTCACCGCCCTTCTCCTGGAGCATATAGTCCTTGGAGCTTATGGCATCGTATGCGGCCGCCATGGCGTGTGCCGAATACTTCAGACCCTCCAAAGCCTCCTCCTTAAGTCCGGATCTCATACTTGATGTGGCATAGATCGCAAGAACGGCTGCCAAAACGACCATAGGCGCGATCGCCGCAACAAGGATTCGAAATTTGATAGAAAGACCTGTCACCTTCAAAGGTGTTTCATCCTGCTGAAATTCGCTCATCTCACAAATCTCCTTATCATATGATAATCTTTCACGGGTAAACACTGGCAAACCTGACGTTTACCTTTTAAAGCGGTTTAATGAGAATCATATATATCCCAAACTCCACCACCGTGAAACATTATACCACATCGTGCAACAAAAATCCATAGTTTTTTTTAAAATCTTTCGAGCTTTCTGACATATTCCGATCGGCTGCTCTGCGATATAACAAAAGAACCCCTTGCGGGGTTCTTCTGCTGATACCCGAAGGTATCAAAGCGTATAATAGGGTGGGAGTAGAAAGTTTATACTTTCCGATTATCAAGATACCCCAAACATGTGTCACAAATATGTCAAAACCACCAATAGAAATATACGTTGTTAGCCTCAATAATACCCCTGATCTCCTACATGATACCTCGGAACTCTCTGGGTAAGACTTGTGACAAACTCATAATTGAAGCTTCCCGCAAGATCCGCGACCTCCTCCACCGGCAAGAATTTATCTCCCGATCTTCCGAATATGACGACATCATCCCTCTCCTTGACTCCCGGCACATCGGTAACATCGATCATGAACTGATCCATGCATATTCTTCCCCTTATTGGAGCAAAGTGACCTTTCACCAATACTCTTCCCTTGTTTGACAGAGATCTCTTCATCCCGTCGGCATAGCCGATCGGAACCGTTGCGATCAGAGACTCTCTCTCCGTTACATACGTTCCTCCGTAGCTTATCGGCGTCCCTGCCGGTACCTTTTTCAAAAATGAGATCGTTGAGTGAAGCTCCATCGCCGGCTTAAGCTTTAGCAGGCTGTGGTCGATCTCCTCGGAGGGATACAGTCCGTAGGTCGATATACCCGATCTGACAAAGCTCAAATGCGCCTCCGGAAGCTGCATGATGCATGCCGAATTTGAGGCATGTGTGTACTTAAACCTTATTCCTTCGTCGTTGCATGCCTTCACAAAGTCGAGGAATCTCTTAAGAGGCTCTCTTGCATTATCAGGTGTAGCCTCGTCAGCCCTTGCAAAATGTGTAAAAATACCCTCCAGCTCTATATTGGGGAGCTCCGATATTTTTTTAATTACCTCTATACTCTCTTCGTTCGGCATAAAGCCAAGTCTGCCCATGCCGGTATCGACCTTGATGTGTATCTTTGCCTTTGTTCCAAGCAGCGAGGCGATGGAATCCAGCCTTGCCGCCATATCGTATTCATATACAGTCTGAGAAATATCATTTCTCACTATCTCGTCAAACCACTGGGTGCCTGTGAAGCCGAGTATCAGGATCATCTTGTCGATCCTAGCCGCACGAAGCTTCAGCGCCTCCTCTACGACTGCCACGCCGAACCCGCACACAAAATCAGAAAGAGTTCTGGCGACCTGTATAGCCCCGTGACCGTAAGCATCGGCCTTGACTACCGCCATGAGCATCTTGTCCGATCCGATCAGCTTTTTCTCGGCAAGTATATTGCTTCTGATCGCATTCAGATCAATTCTTGCAAAACATCTGTCATATCTTTTGTCATCGTTGTGCATCACCTATTGTCCCCTCTCTTATGACTTCTGATATACCTGTCAGCAGATCGCCCGCCATCAGCGAGTTCCTGCTTAGCCTTTGAGCCATTATATCACCGGCAAGCCCGTGTATATATACGCCAAGGCACGCCGCCCTGAAAGGAAGCATCCCTTGCGCAAGCAATCCCCCGATCAGACCGGCAAGCACATCTCCCGAGCCCGCTGTCGCCATGCCGTTATTTCCCGAAACATTGATATAGCAGCTGTCTCCGTCGGAAACTATCGTCCTGGCATCCTTCGCAACCACGATCCCGTCAATATCCATGGCTGTATCATACGCTGCACTTACAGGCTCCTTCAATATGTCCTCAACGCTTAGACCGTTCAGATAGCTGAGCTCCTTCATATGTGGTGTAACAATGAAGTTCTCGGAAAGCTTCGATGTGACATTTCTGCATAGCCTGATGCCGTCACCGTCGATAACGGTCGGCACGGGTGAGTTCTCCACAACAAATCTCACAAGCTCCTGTGAATCCCCCTCGAGTCCGAGTCCCGGACCTATAACTATCACATCCGCCCAATCGAGCTCACTCTCAAGATCGTCATAGCTCCCGAACAGCGCCTCCGGCAGCTTTGTAAAAATAACATCTCGATTATCAGGATCCGATATCACCTTTACCATCCCCGCGCCGCTCTTGAATGCCGCGCAGGCTGCCAGATAAGCCGCCCCGCACATATTTTTCGAGCCGGCGACCACCAGCACATGTCCGAAGCTTCCCTTGTGTGATCTGGGCTTTCTGAATGGCAGCAGCTTGCCGATATCAGCCGGTTCGTAGTAAAAATACGGAGGTGTGAGCGAATCCGCGCTCGAGCCCGGTATGCCTATATCGCAGACTACCACTTCGCCTGCGTACTCACACCCGGGGTATAGCACCAGTCCAAGCTTGTTGACCCCGAAGGTTATGGTAGTTCCCGCGTGCAGGGCGATTCCCATGACCGCTCCGTTGCCGGAATTGATACCGGATGGTATGTCCAGCGAATATACATAGTGATCACCGTCATCTATATCCGCGATGATATCCTCGTACACATCGGAGACATCCCGTGAAAGCCCTATCCCAAACAGCGCATCTATGACAACATCAAATTCTCTGTCGTGTATGGAGCTCATCGGTATGATGGGAACGTGCGAGCCGATCGCTATCTCGACCTGTTTTTTCGTTTCCTTGCTCATGGAGTCCGGATAACCGACTATGGTCACAGCCACGTTGTATCCCATCTCATGCAGTATCCTCGCCGTCGCAACTCCGTCTCCTCCGTTGTTGCCCGTACCACATACGGCAAGTATCCAGCGATCCCTGCTCTCTCTTTCCATGATAAGCTTTGCTGCCGACATAGCAGCGCGCTCCATAAGAACCATGGACGGGATTCCGACTATCATCGTCGCGTGATCGTCGATCTTGCGTGCATCCTGTCCGGTATACAGATATCTCATATGCAATTCCTCCGCAATATAGTATATCAAACCTTGATCGAAGTTACAAGAGATCATTGCAATTTTTCTTTTGTTGATGTATCCTAGTAATGTTACTGACGCATCGGGCGCGATCGGAGTGCGTCCTGGA